>JAKMEU010000372.1 GCA_022425845.1 Luminiphilus sp.
CGATAACTTTCAACATCAGCCTGGTAGGCTTTAACGGCAGATTGCCCCGCGATCATCTCGTCCATGGTCGCTGTACTGCCATCAGGAATGGATGGCATATCCGGCATGGTGCAGTCATTTGCGGCAACGTGGCTTGCACCCAGGGTGATTAGCAGTGCGAGAGGGATGGATTTTAGTGTCATGGTAGGTTTCCCGTGTGATGAGTTGCTGTTATGTCTTCTCTAGTATTGTCTCAGTTGCAGGTTGGGCATGTCGCCTCCTGCAGCCAGAGCCTCAATAATACCTTCACCCTGTTCCCGCGAATCAATACCCACGATTTGGACTCGGTAAAATAGCGCGTTTGACCGATATTCAACCGCGACTTTGGCCGCATAGCCGGCCTCCTCGATCTGCTGTGCCTTTTTGTCCGCCTCTAGCCCCTCAGAGTAGGTATCCACGTAGATAAACCACCCTCCAGTTCCCGGCTCCGCGCTGTTTGAGGTTGCTGTCGTTGGTTGTACTGCAGCGGGCGTGGCTTTTGGGCTATCTGCGGCGTCGGGCAGCGCTGTAGCAGAGGCGCTCTCCGCAGGGGTGTTCGAGACAGGGGTGTTAGAGACAGGGCTGCTGGCTTCCCCGACCCAAAGGGGTCCGATGTTGTACTCGGCTTCCAGTTGTCCGGCCGCGGCTCTGGCCTCGCCCTCCGTGGGAAAACCCACGGCGCGAACTCGGAAAAGTGTTCTCCCACCCGAATTCACGGATTGGGTAATAGCGTTGAAACCCTCCCCCTGTAACTTTTCTGCCCAGCTTTCAGCCGTAGCGGATTTAGAGTAGGCAGCGACATTGACAAACCATCCTCCGGCCGGCAGGTCTGCTGCGGAGGTTAAAGGAGGATCGATGTCGGTATCAGGTGGCGCTACGGTTTCTGCCTCGGGTGTCGCGTTATCGGCCGTGGGTGTCGTGTTACCGGCCGTGGGTGAGGGGGGCGTCGATAGTGCGGTTAAAGCCGCTTCCTCTGCGGCTGTCGTAGCTGGCGCGTCGCTTGTGAACTGGTCCAACTCAGATTGCAGCGTATTGATCGTGGCGTTGGCCACATTATATTGGTCACGAAGTGAGGAAAGCTGCATTTGAAGCGCCTGATTTTCTGCCGCTAACGCCGCCTCCGCCTGGGTATCCAGGTCGCCCTGTGATCTCGGCGCGCTCTGTTGTTGTTCAAGCTGAACAATGCGCTGTTGCAGCGCTGAGCGCTCTGAAATAGCGCCCCAACCGCCAATCAGCAGTAAAACGACCGCGACCGCGCCGCCCAGTGTTGGCCAGAGCGGTAAGCGCCCTGCAGAGCCGGTTCCAACGACTTGATGGTCGGTCAGAAGGTCCTCTGAAGAGAAATGTACGTTGGGTGTCGCTCCCGTCGGAGGGGTAGTGGCTGGGCTGGGGGTGCGGGTTGTTTCCGGGCCCTGCACGCCGTCTTTTGCGGTCGATGGGCTGGCTTCCGGTGCCGGGCCGCCGTCGTCAGTCGCTGGCGCCTTGGCCAAATCATTTTCTGAGAACCAGTCAGCCTCAGGTTCCGGGCTCTGTGCTGGACTAAAGTCGGGTTCGGGGGGGGAGTCATCCGCTGTTAGCCATCCTGAATCGTCGACCGCCGGTTTTTCAGGCTCCGGTGCTTCCCGGTGTTCGTCCGCCTCAGATTCCGAGTCGTTCAACCAGTCTGAATCCGACGCATCGTCGGCCTGGTCCCCACTCCATTCCCTGGGCGGCGTCATTACCCGACGCTTTTCATCTTCATCACGGTCATCCATAGCCGTTTCAACCCCCTGTCTTTGCAGCGAATCTTTTTGTCCGGGTTTGCGCTCTTGGTGGCGCAGCCAACATCGCCTGCTGTTCCCATGATTGTCACGAGTTCTGCGACTAAAACAAGTGCTAACTTGGCCCAAAGTACACTAACTTCGTGGGATGAGCCCCGGTCCTCGGCCTGTTTTCCGGTAAACTTCCCGTCATGGATGTTTCCGATATTCTCACCGACCTCAATGCCGTCCAACGCGAAGCTGTGGCGGCTGAACCCGGTAACTTGCTGGTGCTTGCAGGAGCGGGCTCAGGAAAAACCCGCGTGTTGGTGCACCGGATAGCCTGGCTGATTCGCGCGGATGGCGTATCGCCCCATGCCATATTGGCAGTCACCTTCACCAATAAAGCGGCCCGGGAGATGCGTAATCGCATAGAGACCATGTTGGACCTGTCTACCCATGGCATGTGGGTCGGTACCTTCCACGGTCTTGCACACCGGCTGCTGAAGCAACATTGGTCTGAGGCGCGTTTACCGCAAAACTTCCAGATACTGGACAGTGATGATCAGCTGCGACTCGTCAAGCGGGTCTGTCGCGAGCTCGATCTTGATGAGGCGCGCTGGCCGCCCCGCCAGGCCCAGTGGTATATCAATGCGCAAAAGGATGAGGGCTTGCGGGCGCGGCATATTGACCCACCGTTTGGAGATCTCTATGCGAAAACCATGCACAGACTGTATACCGCCTATGAGGAGGCTTGTGAGCGCGGGGGGCTCGTTGATTTTGCCGAACTCTTACTGCGGGCCCACGAACTGTGGCTAAACGCTCCGGAAACCCTTGCGCATTACCAGAAGCGCTTCCGTTCGATACTGGTGGATGAATTTCAGGACACCAACACCATCCAATACGCCTGGTTGAGAGTCCTCGCAGGGCAGACCATTCCCGTCGTAGCGGTCGGGGATGACGATCAATCGATATACGGGTGGCGCGGTGCCAAGATCGAGAATATTCACCGGTTTTCTGAGGACTTTTCTCCCGCTCAAACCGTTCGCTTGGAGCAGAACTACCGGTCTACACAAACGATTCTCAATGCTGCCAACGGGTTGATCAGTCACAATTTCGGCCGGTTGGGCAAGGAATTATGGAGTTCCGGCGATCCCGGCGAACCCATCAGCCTCTACGCGGGTTTCAATGAACAGGACGAGGCGCGCTTTATTATTGAGCGAATTGAGGGCTGGATCACGGAGGGCAACATCCGCAGGTCATGTGCCATTCTTTACCGCTCCAATGCACAGTCCCGGGTTTTGGAAGAGGCGCTGATCAGGGCCCAAATTCCCTACAGAATCTATGGAGGCCAGCGCTTCTACGAGCGTCTGGAGATTCGAAATGCCCTGGCCTACATGCGCCTGCTGATTACCCGCAGTGATGATATGGCCCTGGAACGTGTTTTGAATGTGCCTCCCCGCGGTATTGGTAATAAAACGATGGAACAGCTGCGTGAGTTGGCGCGGAGCCGCCAGGTTCCGCTGTGGCAGGCGATCACCATCGCCCGTGAGGAAAAGCTCTTTACCGCCCGAGCATTGAATGCCCTTGCGGGGTTCCTGGTGCTGATTGATGAGCTGGATTCAGCTGCGCTTGACCTGCCATTGGAGGAGCTCACAGAGCACGTCGTTGCACAGTCGGGCCTGCTGGCGTACCACCGTGCCGAGAAAGGCGAGCGTGGCCAGGCACGGGTGGAAAACCTGGAAGAGTTGGTTTCAGCTGCCAAGACATTCGTCGCGGAGGATTCGGAACTGTCCCCGCTACAGCAATTTTTAGACAGTGCGGCATTGGATGCTGGTGATTCCCAGGCGGACCCCCACGAAGACAGCGTGCAGTTGATGACCCTGCATTCCGCCAAGGGGTTGGAGTTTCCACTGGTTTTCCTGGCTGGCATGGAGGAAAACCTCTTTCCTCATCGGATGTCACTGGACGAACCCGGGCGCCTCGAGGAGGAGCGGAGGCTTTGCTACGTTGGGATAACGCGGGCCATGCAGAAGCTGGTTCTGACCTACGCAGAAAGTCGCCGCATCCATGGGTCCGAGTCTTACAATACGGCGTCGCGCTTTGTTCGGGAGATACCCTCAGAGTTGGTGAATGAGGTTCGGTTGGGCGCCTCGGTAACCCGACCGCTGTCCTCTCTTACGCCCAGCCCCAGCGCGGCCCATCTTGAAAGCGGGGTCAGTTTGGGTCAGCGGGTCCTGCACCAGGTGTTTGGAGAAGGGGTCGTCACAAACTTTGAGGGGCGTGGTGCCAATGCCCGTGTTGAGGTCAGCTTTGCAGAGGGGTCGAAGTGGCTGGTTTTGCAGTACGCCAACCTGCAGGCTTTATGAACAAGACGACCCCGTTACGGGTCAGTGAGGAGTGTGTTCATGTTTGAAAGGCGGTTCCTTCCGGTGGTCGTCGTGGCGCTTGTGGCGCTCCTTGTTTTGGTCATTGGGTTGTGGGCGGCCGATAGCACTCGATCGACGTCGTCACCTGCAAGTCATTCGAGTGCAGTGAGTCCGGCGGCGTATAACTGGAAATTGGTCACGACTTGGCCCAAAAATCTTCCTGGCCTGGGTGCCGCACCCGAAAATTTCGCCCGTTACGTCAATGAGATGAGCGGCGGGCGCTTGCAGGTGCGCGTATTTGGTGCAGGTGAGATTGTACCGGCTTTCGAGGTATTTGATGCGGTGGCTCAGGGAGCGGCCGAGGTGGGACACGGCGCGAGCTACTACTGGAAGGGTAAAATTCCTGCCGCCGTCTTTTTTACGGCTGTGCCGTTTGGGATGACGGCCCAGGAAATGAACGGCTGGTTACATTATGGCGGGGGCCTGGCGCTTTGGCGCGAACTCTATGCGCCCTTCGGCGTCATTCCCTTTGCCGGCGGCAGCACAGGTGTTCAGATGGCGGGTTGGTTCAACCGTGAACTGCGCAGCACCAGCGATCTGCAGGGATTGAAGATGCGCATACCGGGACTGGCCGGGGAAGTGTTTGATGCGGCGGGGGGTACGGCCGTACGTATTGCAGGTGGCGAGGTTTACACATCCATGCAGACCGGTGTTATCGATGCGGTGGAGTGGGTCGGCCCCTACAACGACAGAACCCTCGGACTGAATGAGGTGGCAGAGTTTTATTACTATCCGGGCTGGCATGAGCCTGGCGCCATGCTGGAGTTCACTGTGAATGCCGATGCCTTCGCCCAGCTACCCGCTGACCTTCAGGCGATCGTCAAATATGCGGCCCGGGCGGCAAATCAAACCATGCTGGATGAATTTACGGCCCGCAACAACGAGTCACTGCAACAATTACTGGATGCCGGTACCAAGCTGCGCCCCCTGCCTGACGATATTCTGGCGCTGCTATATGAAAAATCACTGGTGGCAATGTCTGCATTGCGGGGGAGCGACCCCATGGCGGAGAAAATTGCCACATCCTATGACGCCTTCGCCAACAGTGTCAGGGCCTACCATGAGATTTCCGAGCGGGCGTATCTCAATGCCCGGGACAGGGTATTGCCTCCCGTCATGCCGGCGCGGGCAGATTAACCCATGCCGGGCCGGTTGATGACGCGGGTTCGTTTGTCTTCCCCGATGGCCACGTAGACAAAGGTCCCTTCAGTTACTTTGATCGGCTCTCCGTCCTGTCTCGAGTTGATCCATACCTCGACGACGACCCGGACCGAGCTGCGACCTACCTCAAGAATGTCAGAGTAACAACTGACGACTGCACCTACGTGTACTGGGGTCAGGAACACCATGCCATCGACAGCGACCGTGGCGACGCGGCCACCGGCCACGTCGCAGGCGGTTACGTAGCCTGCCAGATCCATTTGGGACATGAGCCAACCGCCGAAAATATCACCGTGCGGATTGGTATCGGCAGGCATGGCGACGGCCTGCAGGCTTAATTCCCCCTGGGGTGTGGGATTTCTGTCGAGGTCGGTCATCGCTTGATCAGCCTTTACTGGGTTAGGGGTTCGCGTGGGTTGCTGTCATTCATTGCCGGGGTACGGGTTAATGGTCGCGCAGGAGGCCTGGTAACCAGGTCACTAAATCCGGAACGGCCCATAACAGCCCCAGCAGTGTTATTTGCAGTGCAACGAAGGGTATGACCCCGCGATACAGGGCGTAGGTGGAGAGGCCTTCAGGCGCCACACCCCGGAGGTAAAAAAGTGCAAAGCCAAAGGGCGGTGTCAGGAACGATGTCTGGAGGTTGACGGCAACCATAATACCCAGCCATATGGGATCAAAACCCATGGCGAGCAATATAGGCCCAACAATGGGGACCACCACGAAGGTGATTTCTATAAAGTCCAGAATGAAGCCCAGCAGGAATATGGCAACCATGACCAGGAGCAGTGCGCCCTGGGGTCCCAGCTGCATGTGTTCGAAAAAGGCCTGAACCAGTTCCTCGCCACCAAAACCGCGAAATACCAGGGTGAACACTGCGGCTCCAATGAGAATTAGAAACACCATGCTGGTAATGCGCATGGTGGACAGGCCGACTTCGTGAAGCTTTTTCAGACTCATTTGGCCGCGCTGAAGTGCCAGCAATAGAGCGCCGATTGCGCCTACCCCCGCCGCTTCCGTCGGGGTTGCTGCCCCCGCCAAGATCGACCCCAGGACCAGCATAATCAGCAAAAAGGGCGGGAATAGGGCCTTCAGCAACGTGCTTAAAGAGGCTTGTTCTGACGCAATGGCAGGTGCTTTGTCCGGCTGGAGCCGTGCTACCAAAAGAACCCAGGCCAAATAGAGACCCACGAGAATCATGCCGGGTACCAGTGCGCCAACGAAAAGGTCTCCCACAGAAATGGTGGCGGTGTTGACAACCCCCATCTGCAACTGCGCGCGTTGGTAGGCGCTCGCAATCACATCACCCAGCAGAACCAATGCGATGGAGGGGGGAATGATCTGGCCAAGGGTGCCTGTGGCGCAGATCGTGCCCGACGCGAGGGCCGGACTGTAGCCCGCACGCAGCATCGATGGGAGTGAAAGCAGTCCCATGGTTACTACGGTGGCACCGACAATACCCGTGCTGGCCGCCAATAATGCGCCCACAAGGATCACTGCCACGCCCAGCCCGCCGGGCCGGCCGCCGAACAGCTGTGCCATGTTCTTGAGCAGGTCCTCCGCGATGTGGGCACGCTCCAGTATGTTACCCATCAGTATGAACAGGGGGACTGCGATCAGGGTTTCATTACCCATGGTGCCGAAAATACGAGTTGGAATTGCTGACAGGTAGCTGGCGTCAAACACCCCCAGCAGGGTGCCGAAGGCGGCAAAGACGAGGCCTACGCCTGCAAGGGTCAGTGCCACCGGGAAGCCCGCCAAAAGCACAAGGCAAACGGCCAAAAACATCAGCACCGGTATTTCAATCGCCATCGGAGGCCTCTTCAATCAGTGTGACCAGTGATTTAAAGATCTCTGACAGCGCTTGCAGGGCCAGTAGCGTTGCCATTACCGGCAGCAGGGTCTTCAACAGGAAAACAGCGGGGATACCCCCGGGCTCAGGCGATGTCTCCTGTGTGGCCCAGGACTCGATGACATAATCCAGGCTTGAAAAGCCGATCAGCACGCACAGAGGCAGCGTAAACACGACATGCCCCAGTGCGTTGACCCACGCCCTTTTTCTCGCATTAAATTGCTGGTAGAACACATCAACCCGGACGTGCTCTCCCGCCTGCAGGGTACAGGAAGCGCCGAGCATAAAGAGTGTGCCATGGAGGTAGATAACACTCTCTTGTGCTGCTATGGCGCCAACGCCAAACCCGTAGCGCAAGATAACGACGATGACGGTCAGAGCCGCCATTACCACAGGCAGCCAGGCGATGAACCTGGACAGACGTTGCGACAGGCCGTCGAGCACGCTGGCAGTTGATAGCATAACCGGCACTTCTTATTCCTTATGGGGTCCTTCGGGACGACACACAGGTTATCATTCTCACAGCGCTGATATCAGGGAGGTCCCACACGTGCTTACAGTTCTTTCCCCGGCCAAGACCCTCGACTACGAGACGCCGCCCCGCACCAAAAAGGCAACGCAGCCACTGTTCCTGGATCGAGCCAGCCAGCTGGTGGAAGATGCTCGTGCCCTGTCGCCCGAGTCGATACAAAAACTCATGGGCGTGAGTGAGGGTATTGCGACGCTCAATCATGAGCGCTTTATGAACTGGCACCCCGAGTTTACCCTCGATAATGCAAAGCAAGCGGTGCTCGCGTTCAAGGGCGATGTTTATACCGGCCTTGATGCCAGTAGCCTTGACGCCAAGGCCCTCAATTTTGCCCAAAAACATCTGAGAATCCTGTCCGGCCTCTATGGCCTGCTGCGACCACTCGATCTCATGCAGCCCTATCGTCTGGAGATGGGCCTCAAATTTTCCAATCAGGGCGGGCGTAACCTGTACGAGTTCTGGGGCGAGGAAATTACCCATGCCTTGGGTGCGGCGCTGGGTAAAAGTGGCAGCCCGGTGCTGGTCAATCTCGCATCCAACGAATATTTCAAAGCGGTCAAGCCCAAGATGCTCGATGCTGAGGTCATCACGCCCGCGTTTAAGGACCTGAAAAACGGGCGTTACAAAATGATCAGCTTTTTCGCCAAAAAAGCCCGGGGCACCATGGCTCGCTTTATTGTAGAGGAGCAGCTGAACGACCCTGAAGGACTGAAACAGTTTACGGGGTCTGGATATTACTACTCTGCCGAGCAGTCCACAGAGCGCGAGTGGGTTTTCCTGAGAGATGAGGTGCCGTCCCAGAGCGGCGCTTGAGGTCAGCTAATTTCCGGTAGCTCGCCGGAGCGAAAGGGCAGCAGCGTCGCCGCCTCATCGCGATAGGCGGTTACCTGGGCCTTCTCCCGGGCGCAAAAATCGCCGATAGCGTTGCGAAACCCGGCCTCAGCCACCCAGTGAAGTGACCGCGTCAGGGTGGGCTCAAACCCTCGCTGAATTTTGTGCTCACCCTGGGCACCCGGGTCAAGCCGACTTAACTTGTGGGCTATGCAGTACTCGATACCTCGGTAGTAGCAGGCCTCAAAATGCAAACCATCGTACTCTCTAAGGCAGCCCCAATAGCGGCCATAGAGGGTGTCTGCTGACCTGAAAAATAGGGCAGCAGCAACCGGGTTACCGTCCAGCTCCGCCGACACCATGACCGGCGCCTCCCCCAGGCGCGGGCACAGATCGGTGAAAAACTCCCGCGATAAATATCCGCCGTGCCCACTGCGCTTGGCGTAAGTGGTTTGGTAGCAGTGGTGAAAGAAAGACCAGTCTTCGGCCCGAATTTCCGGGCCGCTGCGGGTTGTCAGGGACAGGCCCTGTGCCGCAACCCGCTCTCGCTCCTTGCGTAAATTCTTCCTTTTGCGGCTGCTGAACAAGCTGAGGAAGTCGTCAAATGTCTCGTAACCACGATTCAGCCAATGAAACTGACAGGTGGTTCGCTCCACCAGCGCTTCGTCTACCCACGGATCATCGGACGTCCCATCCGTGAAGAGAATGTGCCAGCTTGAGATTCCCTGTTGGCGACAAAAAGCCTTTACGGCATCGCTGAATAGGTTTGCAGAGCCCCCGATTTCTGGGTTGCACCAGATCCGGGGTCCTGAGGCCGGAGTAAAGGGTGCGGCTGAAACAAGTTTCGGGTAATAGGCCATACCATTTCGCTGCCAGGCATCGGCCCATGCCCAGTCGAACACATACTCTCCGTAGGAATGATCCTTTAGGTATCCAGGGGCCGCAGCCACCGCGGTTGGACCGTCACGCAACACCATGTGGCAAGGCGCCCAGCCACTGCTTCGGTTGGTGCAGCCGGTATCCTCCAGGCCCAGTAGAAAGTCATGGCGCAAAAACGGGTAATCACCACCGAACCAGGCATTCCATTCCAGGGCGGGGACGTCCCGGATACTGCGGTGTATTTCGAGTTCCATGGCGTTGTCGGGATTGGGGTATTAACTTGCTGATACGGATGCCACCCAGAAATGTCCCACAATGCCGAGCAGGATGATCAGGCCGATCCACTTGCTCTGATTAAAGGCCCTGAAACAGGCGCTCTCTTCCCGGTCGCGAATCAGCCACTGATGCCAGAGAAATAGCGCGGCCACACAGGCAATGGAAAGCTGGTAAGGCCAGCCAAGCCCAAACGCCACCCCCGTCTGTAGAAAGCAGCCCAGTGCGCCGATCTGCATGACGGCGATTAAGCGGCGATCAAGATGGCCAAACAGAATGGCCGTGGATTTTATTCCAATGGACAGGTCGTCCTCCCGGTCCACCATGGCGTATTGGGTGTCATACACCACAGTCCAGAGCAAATTGCCGGCAAAGAGCCACCAGAGCCCGGGGTTGAGCTGGTTGGTCACCGCTGCAAAGGCCATGGGTATCGCCCAGGAAAATGCTGACCCAAGCACAAACTGGGGCAGGTGCGTGACCCGCTTCATGTAGGGGTAAATCATGGCGAGAAACAGACCGACAAAAGACAGCTGCAGCGTCAGTGTATTGGTCAGGCACACCAGGGCCAGTGCAGCGCCAAGCAGTGCCAGCAACAACAGAACCGCGTCCCGCGCGGACAACAAACCCGTGACCAGTGGTCGCTGACGTGTACGCGCAACAAAACCGTCCAGCTTGCGGTCGGCGAGATCGTTAGCCACACAGCCTGCGGCGCGCATGACCACAATGCCAAGCGTAAATATGATGAGAAGTCGCGGTTCGGGCCAGCCTCCACTGGCAATGACAAGAGCCCAGATTGTCGGTGCCGCCAGCAGCCAGGTGCCAATGGGTTTGTCAAAACGCATGATTTCCCAATAGCCACGCGCCTTACTCGGCAGTTCGCTGGGGTCGGGCTGACTCGGATGGTTTGACAATGGGGTAGCCATGGCGCCTTATCGTAATCTACTGGTGACAGGCAGTGTAACCCGTTCAAACACGTGCGAACGCCTGCCGTTCGCCAGTCCACCGCTCAATCAAGAGCGCACAGCGCAGCGGGTGGTCTTTGAGCAGGCGCTCGGCAGTGGTAACGACGTCATCGAGGAGGCTGTCGTGCTCGGGCAGCTGGGCCACGCGAAAGGAGGTCAGCCCTGTCTGCCGGGTACCCAGTAACTCGCCCGGTCCCCTGAAGCGGAGATCCTGCTCGGCAATGTAGAACCCATCATTACTGCGGCGCATCACCTCCAGGCGTTCGCGCCCCTGCTGGCTGAGGGGCGTCTGATAGAGAAGCAGGCAGTGGCTGGCGATGGCTCCCCGACCCACGCGCCCACGCAGCTGGTGCAGCTGGGCAAGACCCAGGCGCTCTGGATTTTCGATAATCATCAGGCTGGCGTTGGGGACATCAACACCGACCTCAATTACCGTAGTCGCGACCAGCAGTTGCACAGCGCCAGATTTGAAGGCGGCCATCACAGACTCTTTCTCCGCGCCAGACAGGCGCCCGTGAATGAGACCGATTGATAATGCCGGCAGTTGCTCCCGAAGCAGTGCTGCCGTGGCTTCAGCGGCCTGGGCGTCCAGCTTGTCCGACGCTTCTATCAATGTACACACCCAATAAGCCTGCCGACCACCGGCGCAGGCAGCACCAACACGTTGTATCACTTCATCGCGGCGATGACTGTCGATGAGAGTGGTCTGTATGGGGGTACGCCCAGGGGGTAGTTCATCGATCACGGAGCAGTCCAGGTCGGCGTAAGCGATCATGGACAACGTTCTGGGTATGGGGGTTGCGGTCAGTACCAGTTGGTGGGGCAGGGCCTCCCCGGGGGCCTTTTCCGTCAGCGCCAGGCGCTGGTGGACACCGAAACGGTGCTGCTCATCAACAATCACCAGAGCCAGTGACGCAAATTCCACACCTTCCTGAAACAGGGCATGAGTTCCAATCACCAGAGCAACGGCGCCTTCTGAGATTTCTCTCAGTACCGCATCGCGTGCCCGCCCTTTGACCTTGCCACTCAACCAGGCAATACCAATATTCCAGGGCGCCAGCCACTGGCGGAAAGTTTGAAGGTGTTGCTCTGCCAGCAGCTCGGTGGGCGCCATTAGCGCAACCTGCTGACCCGATTCGATCGCCCTGATACAGGCCATGGCGGCAACAAACGTTTTCCCCGAGCCTACATCACCCTGTATCAGTCTAAGCATGGGGGATGGCTGGCCCATATCCTGCGTTATCTCACCAATCACCCGCTCTTGGGCCCGGGTCGGTTCAAAGGGTAGAGATTGCAAAAACCCTTGGGCGATGGTGCCGTTTCCAGAAATTGCAGTGGCGTGGCAGGCCTTTTCCCGGGCGCGCAGGGTCTGCAGGGAAAGGTGATGCGCGACCAGTTCCTCAAGTGCGAGCCGAAGTTGCGCAGGATGCTGCCACGCGCGTATTTGGCTCACCGGTGCATCGGGGGGCGGACGGTGCAGATACCTGATGGCTTCAGACAATGCGAAGGGGGACTCAGCGACCCCTTCCAGCATGTCCTCGGGATCGTTTTGGCTGAGAATGGTGAGGGCCTGTTCGGTAAGTTTGCGCCAAAGCCCCTGACCCAGGCCTTCAACCGTTGGGTAAATCGGGGTCAGCGCCTGTTCGAGCCCGGCATCGGTGGTATCGAGTCGATATTCGGGGTGCACCATGTCGAGGCCGGTCCCGGAACGGCGCGCCTGGCCAAACAGGGTGATGGGTGTTCCGGGCTTCATCTGCTGTGCCTGGGCTCTACGAAAATGAAAAAAACGAAGGGTGAGCAGCCCGGTACTGTCCTCGATTTTTGCCACCAATGTGGGACGGCGCCCGGGCACAATACTGGCCAGCCTGACGGAGCCTCGGACAACGGCCTCCACACCATCCTGCAGGCTACCGATGGGCGTCACACGGGTGCGATCCTGGTAGCGCAATGGAAAGTGATAGAGCACATCCTCGACCTGGGATAGCCCCAGCTCGTTCAGGCGCCCAAGCAGCTTTGGGCCGACACCCCGAAGAACACTGAGGGGCGCTTTCAATGGGTCGGACTCGTTCACCGTCATCTTGGGCGGACATCCTTGGGGTGTGACACCAGAGGCCGTGTGTCGGTGCATAATAGGGTCCATGATAGCCATTGGGTGAGCCCCGGGTGAAGACACCACACGTTTTGATTATCGGTTGCGGCGACCTGGGAACGCGACTTGGATGGCGGTTGCTGTCCCTGGAGTGGCAAGTCACTGGGTTTTGTCGGCGCCCCGAGCGGCTTCCCAAGCCATTCAAGGGGGTTCGGGGCGACTACACCGACCGTCGTGATGTTGCTGCCCTGCTGGACCTTCGGCCCGACTATATCGTCTTCACCCCCCTGCCTACGAGTCGAGAACCGGCGGGTTATGCGTGTGGATACGCCGATGCCACAGCGCTGTTGGCTGAGAGCGGCTTATTGGGGCAATCCAAGGGCGGGGTGTTTGTGTCTTCCACCCGGGTGTATGCAGAAACCGAGGGCGGATGGGTGGATGAAGACTCTCGCCTTACGGACAGCGACCCCAGTGCTGCCAGCATTATTGAAGCGGAGCGTGTTTTTCAGGAAAACTGCCGGCCGGCCACGGTGCTCAGGGCGTCGGGTATTTACGGCGACTGGCCGGGAATGTTCGTACAGCGGCTGATGCAAGGTCTGGCCAGCCCGGCCCCAGACCGAATCAGCAATCGGATACATCGGGAGGATCTCGCCAGTGTCATGGCATTTTGCCTGACCCGGCTTGAGTCGGGTTTGCCCAACAGTCCGGTTTATATCGCCAGTGACCGGGCGCCCACGCCGGTGGGAGAGATCGAAGCCTGGCTGGCGCAGCGGCTGGACTTGCCGCTGGTGACGGGCTCGGCGACCTCTCGTCGAAGCAACCGAAAATGCAGCAGTGATCGCCTGTGCAGTGCGGGTTTCAGCTTTGCCTATCCGGATTACAGGGCGGGGTTTTCCGAGTTAATCGACCGCCAGGTGGGCGCAGGCGAGGGTGAGGTCGGTGAACCCTAGACGCTGAGAATTGCCTCCACCTCGATGGCAACACCTTTCGGCAGGGCGGCCACTTCGACACAGGCCCGTGCAGGGTAGGGTTCATCGAAATAGCTTTCCATGACGGCATTCACTGCGGCAAAGTCGCCCAGGTTGGTCAGGGAGATATTGATTTTGACCGCGTCATTCAGCGTACCCCCCGCGGCATCGGCAATGGCGGCCAGATTGTCAAACACCTGCCTTGCCTCCCGCTCTATTCCGCCTTCAACACAGGTCATGCTTTCTGGATCCAGTGGTATCTGGCCAGACACCCAGACTGTGTTGCCTACTTTTACGGCCTGTGAATACGGGCCTATCGCGGCCGGAGCAGCCCCCGTGGCAATAATTGCGCGATTGGACAAAAGACGTTCCTCCCCAGCCCGGTTTGTATCAATGGCAACGCTTAACGCCGACCGATTCGAATGACGCGACGGACGCCTTCTACGGTTCTCAAACGCTTGACGATGCGTGCGAGATGGACACGGCTGCTGACCTGCAGCTCGATATCCACGTAGGTGTATTGTGCATCTTTATCCGTGGTGGATATACGGTCTATGTTCATTCCCACGGCATTGAGCCGGGTAGCCACCACCGCAATAATGCCTCGTCGGTTTTCCGATTCCAGGCGTAGACCGACCGGATAAAGTCCCTCTGCCTCTTCATCCCAGCGCAGGTGCATCATTCGCTCTGGATGCTCACGCATCTCCAGAAGGTTTTTACACTCGTCCCGATGCACGACCAGCCCTTTTTCAGGGCTGAGGTAGCCGCCGATAGGGTCCCCCGGTATAGCGCAGCAGCACTTGGCATAAGTCACCACAAAGCCTTCGGTACCGCGGATGGCGACCGCTTCGTTGCGCTCGGGATCAATCGGCCCTGCCGTTGCTCCGGCCAGCCGGCTGGCGATGATCTGCGGCAGCAGGTTTCCCAATGCGACATCCATAAAGAGCGTATCGGCGTCCGGGCAGCCCAGTTTTTCAAGTGCCTTGTTAAGAGGCTCGCCCATGAGGTCTTCTATCCTGACGCCGTGTGAAGCCATTGCCTTGTTAAGGAGGTTTCGGCCCAGCTCAATCGAATCTTCCCGTCGCTGGTCTTTCAGGAAGTGCCGGATGTGGGTTCGGGCTCTAGCAGTTACGACATAGTTAAACCAATCGGGGTTAGGACGGCCGTTGGGTGATGTGATGATTTCAATGGTTTGGCCGCTCTGGAGGGGCTCGGATAGCGGTGCCAACTTGCGGTTAATGCGACAAGCCACACACTGGTTGCCAATATCGGTGTGGATCGCATAAGCGGCGTCTACGGCAGTTGCCCCCCGGGGCAGCTCCATGATGTCGCCGCGCGGGGTGAAGACATAGACCTCGTCTGGAAACAGATCCATCTTCACACTTTCGATAAACTCAAGGGGATTACCCGCTCTTTGCTGCATCTCGAGTAAACCCTGCACCCATTCCCGGGCCCGGGCATGGGATGCGCTGGCCGTGCCCTCGTCAGATTTGTAGAGCCAATGGGCAGCGATACCGTTATTGGCCATACCCTCCATTTCCCGCGTTCGAATCTGGATTTCAATCGGAACGCCGTGCATACCTTTCAATACGGTGTGCAGGGATTGATAGCCGTTCGCTTTGGGTATGGCGATGTAGTCGGTGAACTCGCCGGGTACGGGCTTGTAGAGGCTGTGAATAACGCCCAGCACCCGGTAGCAGTCGTCCACCGAGTCAACAATGATACGAAACGCAAAGATATCCATAATTTCAGAGAAGGATTTGCGCTTCGCTTTCATCTTCGAATAGATGCTGTAGAGATGCTTTTCCCGGCCAATCACTTCACAGGAGAGCTCGTCCCTGCTCAGGGCGGATTCGATCTGGTTCTTGACTTGATCGACCAGTGCTTTTCGATTACCCCTGGCCCCGCGGATCGCGACCTCAATGCGCCGGGCACGCATGGGATACAGCGCTTTGAATCCAAGATCTTCAAGCTCCATCCGAACGGCGTTCATACCCAATCGAAGAGCGATGGGGGCATAAATATCCAGGGTCTCACTGGCAATGCGCTTTATTTTTTCCCGCTTCAATACGCCCAGCGTGCGCATATTGTGGAGCCTGTCGGCAAGCTTCACCAGAATGACGCGAATATCCCGGGCCATGGCCAGGGCCATTTTCTGGAAGTTCTCTGCTTGCTTGTGTTCGAGGCTGTCAAATTCGATATGGGTGAGCTTGCTCACTCCATCGACCAGCTCAGCGACTTCCTCACCAAACTGCGCGCCGATGTCTTCCTTGGTGACACCGGTGTCTTCAATCGTGTCGTGGAGCAGCGCTGCCATCAGGCTCTGATGGTCCATGTGCATTGCGGCAAGGACACCGGCGACCGCGAGGGGGTGGGTCACATAGGGCTCGCCGCTCCGGCGCACCTGACCATAATGGGCTTGTTCTGCAAAGAAATAGGCACGTTTAACCAACTGCACCTGTGTGTCGTGCAGATAGCTGTTCAATTGTTTTTCGAAGCCGGCGAAGGATCGGTCCGGCCCGACGCCGTCGACTGCGGGTTGTGGGGCGGGAACACGGAACCGCAGTCGCGAGGTCACATCGATAAATGACCCACTGAGAACCTGAAATGTGCTGGCAACCAAGGTTCCCGCCTAACCGGGTTCAGTAGAGGGGTGTTTCGAAGCTGGCCGCCAACTCTTCTTCTGCTTCGATTTCGGTTTCCCGGGCAATCAGTTCCGGGGTCACCATACCCTCCGCGATTTCGCGAAGTGCAATAACAGTTGGCTTGTCGGACTCTTCCTCGACAAGAGGGTCTTTGCCCTGCGTCGCAATTTGGCGGGCTCGTTTGGCCGCCAACATCACGAGTTCGAAACGATTGTCGACGTTGTCCAGGCAGTCTTCTACAGTAATACGTGCCATGTTCGGGGTGGTCTCCTGTTGCGGCCGCGTTTGTGCGGCTCAGCCCAACAGTATACCCCAGTGACGGGGTAATCGGGCCATGTTAAAAATTCCCCCTCATTCGTGTGTGAGCTCGCGAAGGATACTGCCCAGATTTCGGGACTGATAATCGCGTCCCAGCCTAAGGCTGTCCGTTATGGTTTCCAGCTCGGACAGGGCGCGTTCAAAGTCATCATTCAGCACCAGGAAATCGGCATCAGACCAATGCTGCATTTCACTTCGTGCCTCTGCCATGCGGCGGTCAATCGTCTGTCGCTGGTCTTGCCCCCGGGAGGTGAGCCTATCCTCCAGTGCGGCAATTGATGGCGGCAGGATGAAAATGCTGCGGCTTTCTTCATGCGCCATCTTCACCTGGCGAGCGCCCTGCCAGTCGATTTCCATAATCACGTCGTAACCGGCATTGCGGCGTTCCGCCACTTCTGTTTTAGCCGTCCCGTAAAAGTGGCCGTACACTTCCGCCCATTCAAAAAACTCGCCGCGGTCCCTGGCATCAAGAAAGGCAGCCTCATTGACAAAATGGTAGTTGACGCCGTCAATTTCCCCGGGGCGCATGGGCCGAGTGGTGTGTGATACGGAAACACTAAGCAGAGGCCGGCGCTCGATCAGCGCACGTACCAGTGAGGTTTTTCCCCCACCACTGGGCGCCGAGATCGTCAGCAGGTTGCCGGTTACCGGATGCTTTTCCACGTTGCTGCTCCCCGATTATTCTATATTCTGGATTTGCTCACGCATCTGCTCGATCAACACCTTGAACTCCACCGCCGTCTCTGTCGTGATCAACGCAGTTGATTTTGAGGACAAGGTGTTGGCCTCTCGGTTCAGCTCCTGCATGAGAAAATCAAGGCGGCGACCGCAGGGCTGCGTACCATCCAGCGCCGTCGATATGGCCTGGAGGTGAGCCTCAAGCCGGTCCAGCTCCTCGTCAACATCGGACTTCTGTGCGCTGTAAACCAGCTCTTCTTCCAGTCTGCGTGCATCGGGTTCTGACTTGAGATCCGCCAGTCTGTCGAGAATTCGCTGCCGCTGTGCCGCCCTGAGATCCGGCAGTAACACCCTGAAATGACTGAGTTGGCTACTGAAGTCTTCGACGCGGCTGCGGATCATGTTTTCCAACTTCTTACCTTCTTCCAGCCGCCGTGCTCCCAGTTCGTCCAGCGCCTCCTGCATGGCCTCATTCCCTGCGCTTATCCAGGTAGACTCTTCCGCAATCTCGGCCTTGAGCACCCCCGGGGCCATTAACAGCGCCAAACGATCCGGACAGGGCGCCTCTGGAAAGTGTTGGCCAATGTCGGCCAGGGCGGCCTGCAAAGCGGTTAGGCGTGTTTGATCCACATGCAGTTGGGCGCTGTTGTCGACGGCCTGGGTTTTTACGAAGACATCGATCTTTCCGCGAGAAATCTGTTTTGCTATCCGGTCGCGCCAGATAGGTTCCAAAGCGCGTAGCGTGTCGGGTGCGCGAAACTGGACGTCCAGATAGCGATTGTTCACCGAGCGCATTTCTACTGTGACCAGGACCGAGTCAGTTGATACACTCACTCGCGAAAAACCAGTCATACTCTGTGTCACATCGTCACCCCGCTGATACGGCAAAAAGCGCAACCAAACTGCCTCCCCCGAGTTTACCAGTTGCCACGTACATCGCATCGCCCGATTGTTCGGGCTATGCCAAAGAGGAGTTTTTTCATGTCGGTTTCTACGGACCGCCCAAGCGGCAGGGCTTTCGACCAACTGCGAGCCATAACGTTCGAGCGCCACTTTACCTGTCATGCCGAAGGATCGGTACTTGTATCCTTTGGCGGGACCCGCGTGCTGTGCACCGCCTCGATAGCGCCGGGCGTGCCGGCTTTTCTGCGCGGCAAAGGCCAGGGCTGGCTAACGGCGGAATATGGCATGTTACCGCGCTCAACCGGCAGCCGAATGAACAGGGAGGCGAGCCGTGGGAAACAAACCGGGCGGACCGTCGAGATACAACGCCTGATTGGTCGCTCACTGCGCGCGGCCCTCGACCTGGACGCCCTGGGGGAACACACCCTCACCGTCGACTGCGATGTTCTTCAGGCCGATGGCGGTACCCGCACGGCAGCCATTTCAGGGGCCTGCGTAGCCGTCGTCGACGCATTGAATACCCTGCAGCGTGCCCAAACCCTGCAGGCGGATCCACTGCGCCACCTGATCGCAGCCGTGTCAGTGGGCGTGTGGCGCGGGCAGCCCGTGTTGGATCTGGACTATGCAGAGGATTCAACGGCAGACACGGATATGAACGTTGTTCTTGCTGACGATGGTGGCCTGATCGAGGTTCAGGGCACGGCGGAGGGTGCCACCTTCGATCGACAGAGTCTTGATGCGATGCTGGACCTGGCCGTGTTGGGTGGTCGGGTGATCATCGAAAAACAACGGGAAGCGTTGGCGAATTAGAGATCCAGGTCGTACTCGATGATGACCGGGGCGTGGTTCGAGAACGCATCCGCCGGATTTATGGACGCATCATTGATACGACCGTCCAGTGACATCGAAACAATGTGGGTGTCCGTCCGCAGGCCGCCAGCATCATCACCATCTGGCCACCATGTGAACTCATCCGGATCACTGTTGATCGCCCTGAACGCATCGCAGTAACCGTTGGCATACAAGGATTGTAGCCACCCCTGCTCGATGTCCGAGAACCCGGGAAGGTCCCGCCGATTACCTGACTCTTCAGCGTCTATCGGATGTCCACAAAGCTCCCAGCCGCCGCATAAAATAAAATCCCGCCGCTTGTTTCGCACTTTTTGCAGGTGCTGACCCAAGAGCTCCATAAATTTCAGCTTGCTATTCATGGCCGTGTCACCGCCGCTACCGCTGGGCATGAGCAGTGAGCCGATACTCAGGTTGTCGTAATCGGCCTGGAGATAGAGGCCCTGGCTGTCAAAGTCGGCAAAGCCGAGACCGGACATGATGGCCTTGGGCAGCTTCTTGCAGTAGATGGCAACGCCATTGCGGTTTGGGTTTTCAAAGTCGTCGAGAAAGTAAGCGTTGTACTCTGGGGGAAAGAACACGTCACCCTTAAGCGAGTATTCGGAACACCGGGAATCCTGCAGGCAGATGATGTCAGCGTCCTCTTCGCCAAGCCATTCGAACAGGCCTGACTCCTGCGCCTGCTCCAGACCCTCTACCACTAAACTGACGACTTTCATTGCTAGTCCTGCCTTCTTGAGGCCAGTATCATAGGGCAAGGGTGCCCCACCCGCCATCTTCGCCGCTGGGGATTTTGCCGCGCTACATCACGGAACTTTGATTTACTGCCATGACAGAAGAAAAGAACGAGCAAACCAGAAAAGCTTTCATCGAATTGGCCATTCGCTGTGATGTGTTGCGCTTTGGTGAGTTTGAGCTCAAATCGGGTCGTGTCAGCCCTTATTTTTTTAACGCGGGTGGCTTTTCAGGAGGCCGGGCGCTGGCCACGTTGGGCGCCTGTTACGCTGACACGCTAATGACGGCAGCGATGGATCCCACCGTGCTCTTTGGACCTGCCTATAAGGGCATTCCCCTGGCGGCAGCCACCGCGATCGCCCTGGCGAACCAGCACGATGTGGATGTCCCGTACAGCTTCAACCGAAAGGAAAGAAAGACCCACGGGGAGGGTGGCCAGTTGGTCGGGGCGGCTTTAACCGGCAGAGTCATCATTATTGACGATGTCATCACAGCAGGTACGGCGGTCCGTGAGGCGATTGATATCATCAGCGCTTCCGATGCGCGGCCGGCAGGTATTGTGATTGGCCTTGATCGCTGCGAGCGCGGCACAGGTTCCCGCTCGGCTATCGATGAAGTTCGACAGGACCTTGGGCTGCAGGTAGCCAGCGTTATCACCATGCACGACATCATTGCATGGCTTGAGTCGATGGGCGATCTGAGCCAGTATCTTGATCCTATGCGACGATATCGAGATCGTTATGGGGTTTAGCCCCTGCAAGTACCTGCTTCTACTGCCCCTTTTGCTAACGGGCGCTCCAGATCTGATTGCCCAGAATCTTTACCGCTACCGTGCTGAAAATGGCGTGATGGTGGTCGATTTCAGGGTGCCTCCGGAGTATGCCGACCAGGGGTACGAGGTGCTTGATGAGAATGGATCGGTGGTGGACGTCGTGCCCCGGGCATTAACACCGGAAGAACGGGCGAATGTGGCTCTGGCGCGAGAGCTTGAGGCCTCGGCGAAAGCCGAACAGCTGAGGCTGCAAAAGTGGGATGAATCATTGCTGTTGAGGTATTCAACCATTGCCGATATTGAGGATGCACGTGACCGGTCCCTGAGTGACCTGAAAATTCGTGTGTCTATTCTTAAATCCAACCGGCGAAACCTTCGCCAGCAAGTGGAAAATGCCCAGGCAAGAGTGGCCGCCACCGAGCGGGCGGGGGCCGAACCACTGCAGGCCGACCTCGATAATATTGTGGTGCTCAAGCGCGAGATCGAGAGCACTGAAACGAAAATCGAGGCCCGCCAGCTGCAAATTGCCGATATGACGGACAGCTATCAACGCGACATAGAGCGCTTTGAGCAACTGCAGGATGTTGTCGAATTGCGCCATCGCATGGAGACGCCAAGGTAAACCGTCAGCTGGGGACGGTGCGCATTAAGTCCGCTGTAATAAGCCCCCATTGCTTGTCCCAGCCCTGGGTGGGGGAGCGCTTGAAGCCGCTGCGTACAAACTGAGCAATGCGCCCCTCGGCGGCCGCAAGGAGTAACCCCGCGGCGTCTGCCAAAAGGATGGTAGGGCGTTGATGCTCCTTAATCTCGGCGTCCCGCAGGGCTGTCCGCAGCTGTGTTTCGATGCGGTCGAAAAGTTGGGCGACCCGCAGGTGCAGCCGGTCTGATTCTCCCAAGAGAGCTTCGCCATGCAATATGCGGGTGATGCCGGGGTTGCGCTCACAAAACCCGAGTAACAACAGCAGGATCTTGTTGCAGCATTCAACGCCGCCCTGTGCCTCTTCATGGATTCGGCTGATGCGGGAGAACAGCGTGTCCTCTACGAACTCGATCAGGGCTTCAAACATTTTCGTTTTGGATGGAAAGTGTCGGTATAGAGCGGCTTCAGAGACGCCGACTTCCTTTGCAAGTCTGGCGGTCGTGATTCGCGTATCGGGGCCTTGTTCCAGCATGGCTGCAAGAGCCTGCAAAATTTGATCCCTGCGCCCTGATTTAGCATTTGGCATGAGCGTTTGACCCCGCGAGCGACTTTTTCATGCTAGCTATAGAAAGAGGCCAGCGCAATTTATATACCATGGCAATGTCGGTGACAGAAAGATTAGCGGTTGTTGCTGATGAGGGTGCCAATACCCTCGTCGGTAAATATTTCCAGTAGCGCGGCATGAGGCACCCGGCCATCGATGATATGTGCGCTGACCACACCCTGTTTCACAGCAGAGAGGGCGCAGCGGATCTTGGGCAGCATGCCCCCCGAAATCACGCCGTTGGCGATGAGCCTGTCGACCTCGTCGGTTGAAAGCCCAGTCAGTACCTCACCCTCACCGTCCAGCAATCCCGCGACGTTGGTCAGTAGCATGAGTTTTTCGGCGCTCAGGACCTCGGCAATTTTCCCGGCAACGAGGTCGGCATTGATATTGTAGGTCTTTCCGTCCCCGCCCCCGGCGATCGGTGCGATGACAGGAATAAAATCGCTGTCCCCCAGCATCTGCAGCACGCGAATATCCACCGAGGTAACCTCGCCGACCTGCCCCATATCACGTTGGTTTTCCAGATCGACGGAAAGCTGGAGTTTTTTCGCCTTCAACAATTCGCCGTCTTTGCCGGTGAGACCGACCGCACGGCCACCATTGCGGTGGATCGAGTCCACGATCTCCTTGTTTACGCTGGCGCCGAGTACCATTTCCACTACATCCATTGTCGGCTCGTCGGTGACCCGCATCCCTTCAATAAACTCGCTCTGAATTTCCAGACGGTCCAGCAGCTGTCCAATTTGTGGCCCGCCGCCGTGGACGATGACCGGGTTCATGCCCACCAATTTCATCAGCACGACGTCCCGCGCAAAGGATTCGAAGAGCTGGGGGTCAACCATGGCGTTCCCGCCAAACTTGATCACAATGGTCCTGCCCGTAAAGCGCTGGATATAGGGCAACGACTCGGTCAGGACGCGAGCGACTTGGGTGGCATCGTCACGGTTGAGGGACATGGGACATTACTCTGATGATGGGCGCCTGAGGGGCGGATGCGCCATCATATCAAAACGGGAGGTCCATGCTGCTATCGGCGTCTTGAAGGGCCTTGCGCAGGACACCTTTCACTCGCTCAATGCTCGCCTGGTCATTGCCCTCAAAACGCAGCATGATGGCTGATTCGGTGGTGGAGTTATGAACGAGGCCCCAGCCATCGGCGTAGTCCACCCGCAGGCCATCCAATGTCGTGATGCGGGCACCCGGAAAGTCAGCGTTACTCACCAGCGAGCGCATTACCTTCTTCCGCACCTTGTCATCAAGGGGAACGGTGATTTCAGGTGTCGCAATGGAGCTGGGTAGGGCCGCGATCATTTCGCCAAAGCTCGAGCTGGCAGCGGCCAGAATTTCCAGCAGTCTTGCAGTGGCATAGATCGCATCATCGAAGCCGTACCAGCGCTCCTTGAAAAACATGTGACCTGCAAAGTCGCCTGCCAGCAGTGCATTGGCCTGCCGCATCTTTTCATGAATGAATGCCTGCCCGGAGCGGGACATTTGGGCACGCCCTCCAGCACGGGTAATGAAGGGCGCAAACTGCCGAGTGCAGGTGATGTCGTAAACCACATCTGCGCCGGGGTTTCGTTCAAGCATGTCCCTTGCGAACAACATGAGCAATTTGTCGTTGCTCACCGAAGCACCGGTTTCTGTCACGGTGTGCAACCGATCCCCATCGGCGTCGAAGAGCACCCCGAGATCCGCGCCCTCCGCTGCGACCTTTTTACCCAGCGCCTCCAGTGCTGCCTCGAGAGATAAGCCCTCTTCGCGGGGACCATCCTCCGGTGTGTTTAAGTTAATGAGGTCACAATCGAGCGCTTCCAGTAATTGGGGCGCGATTCGCGCGGCAGTACCAAAGTCGTTGTCTACAACCACTTTCAGCGGCAATGCCAGAGAAACATCCATCGCTATGCGATCAACGTAGTCGGACTCAACCCGCAGCCTAACCGTCCTTCCCGATCCCTGAGTCGTCTTCCGGGCGCGAACGTTTGCCAGGATTTCATCGATATCGACGCCGGAAAGAATTTTTCGCTTCAGGACGATCTTGAGACCGTTCATATGCTCATTGCCGTGGCCTCCCGTGATCATGATGCCGGAGTCCGCATCGGATTCATGGGTTGCGAAGTAGAAGGTGGGCGTGGGGATCTCTCCCGCGTCAATCACATCCCGACCACTGGCCAGCAAGGCCTTTACCAGCGTTGTTCTAATTTTCCGACTACTCTGCCGTGCATCATGGGCAACCACCAGAGCCTGCACGCCACGTTCACCGCACATCACCGCAATCGCCTGGGCAATGCGCTCGACAAGTTCATCGCTTAGCTCGGTTCGCACATCACCCCGGATACTGGCCGGCCTGAAAATGTGGTCGGGGAAGCTGTCGCCGGATGTAATAGTGGGCTTGCCGTCCGTCTGTTCCCGCACGCTGTCCGCATTGGACCTTGGCTCGGGAACTTTTGGTTTGTTTTGGGGTGCTTCCGGTTCAGACTCTGGACTGTCATCTCTCGTTGCGTCGCGTCGGGCCTGTGATACCAGCTGGCGGCGGCTGAGCAGGCTCAGTTGTCGTAACATCTTTGCCAGAGGAGTGAGTGATGGAATAGCGATCGACAGGGCGCTACGCAGCTCGGCCGCTTCAATAATCTGCTGAACCTCTCGACTGAGAATTTTTTCTGAACGCGCGGCCAAAAGGTATAGCGCGGCAAGGATGCCCACCAATACCAGTGCTATCGACAGCCCGAGATCCCACCATCCGGGTTGGGCTTGGGATAGCCACTGTGCGCTTGGTGCGAATTCCAGTCGCCACGGCGTGTTGCGTATCGGCGTGCTCGCCTTTGGTTCTATGGATAACTGGCCCGCGACCGTAACGCCGCTCATACCGGGCAGCTCCTGAACGATCCGGTACTGCCCTTCCGCCCCGGCTACAACCAATTCCTCGAGGCGTTTGTTGCTCACCTCAATAACAATAACGCCGCTTACCGGGGTGCCGAGGCCACGGGCAAACAGGGTGTAGGCTTTATCGTCGGTTAAGATGGATTCCGGCAATGGATTTTCCCCGCCGAATGCGCGTCGCACCACGTCAATATCAATATGGGTTCTCAGCCCATGGTCGCCCGGGCTGATGTTGACCGTGCCGAGGTCATCCAGGGGGATGAACGTCACGGCATCAGCGTCTGGAAAGCCTATGGTCGAAGGGTCAACGTTTCTGGCCAGTGTTTGATCCACTAACTGAAGGGCGGCCAGATCTACACGTTGATCCAGATCGGCGACGTAGAGGCTCAGCATGGCGGCGCGACCGTCTACCGACACCTGCGCCAGTTTGGCTGCGTTGGTGGCCTGGGAGATGGGCTCCCTGATGAGCCCCAGCCAGGTAAAGGCCAGCAAAGCCGGCACCAGCGCTACAACCCCTGCCCGCACAATCAAGCCGCGAAGTGCGTTGCCCTCGCTGGTGACTTCACCGTCCTTTTGATTTTTCTGTTCGGCGCTCAACCGCTGGCTCCCGTCTGTTTTTGGCCCGATTCGTTTTTACCATGCGCCAGCATAAGCGCACAGCGCTCCATTAATATTCGCGCCAAATTTTGTTTGGTGGTCACAGGGATGCTGACGGTCTCTTCCCCATCTATCCAGGTTACCGCATTGGCATCACTGTCAAAGCCGATATCCGATCGGCTTACATCGTTGGCAACGATCGCATCCAGCTGCTTGGAAAGGCGTTTGGCTTCGGCGTGATCCAGCATATCCTGAGTCTCGGCCGCGAACCCAATAACTTTTTCCGGGCGGGGCGTCATCATAGCAACTGCGCTGATGATGTCTGGATTGCGCACCAGCTTCAGCGACATCGAGTCACCGGATTTTTTGATCTTTTGCGCCTCAAAGATCTCGGGGCGATAGTCCGCTACCGCTGCGCTGCCGATGAACAGATCCGTCTTGTCCCGTAGCTGCTCCCTGCAGGCATCGAGCATGTCAGTCGCTGTTTGCACATCGATTCGGGTGACACCCGCCGGTGTTGCAAGCGCCACCGGGCCGCTAATCAGCAC
>JAKMEU010000395.1 GCA_022425845.1 Luminiphilus sp.
CCCTCAGCGGCTTCGGTCAGGGCGTCGTTAACCGCTGTGACGCTGCAGGACCGGCGTGTCTGCAGCGTCACGTCCAGAGCCGATACATTCAGCGTGGGCACACGCAGGGCGTGGGCAGTCAGTCGGCCGGCTAATCCGGGGAGGATTCTGGGCACCCCGATGGCGAGGCCCGTATCCACCGGGATTATCGAATGGAATGCGGCGCGTGTCTTGCGCAGATCGGTGTGATGATAGGCGTCGAGAACCGGTTGATCGTTCATCGCGGAATGGACAGTGGTAATACTCCCCGCCTCAATTCCGAAACGGTCATCAATAATTTTCAGGACGGGGCACAGGGCGTTGGTCGTGCAGGAGCCAGCCGACACAATCTGGCAGTCGTCGCCCAGTGACGCTTCGTTGAGCCCCCAAACTACGGTTGCGTCAACGTCTGCCTGGGCTGGTTGGGAAAAAAGGACCCGCTGCGCACCTGCAGCCAGATGCTGCTCCCCCGTGACCCGGTCACTGAACGTGCCTGTGCACTCCAATACAAGGTCAATGTTGAGGTCGGCCCAGGGCAGCACACGAATCTCGGTTTCACGAAGCAGTTGGATGGGTTGCCCGTTGACGGTCAGGGAGTGGGTGTTATGGGTGAGCGTTCCCGGGAAGCGGCCGTGGGTTGAGTCATAGCGCGCCAGGTGGGCGACGGTTTCCGGGTCAGCAATTTCGTTGATGGCGACAATCTGCAGTGCGTCCTGCAGCGCCTGTCGTTGGGACCAGGCACGCAATACGGTTCGGCCAATTCGGCCGAAGCCGTTGATCGCAAGGCGTTGGTTCATATTACCGGACAGTGAGCCAGGCAGTCTCAGTCAAGGAAAACATCTTCCAGAGCGGCCACCACGTTATCGACGGTAAAGCCAAAGTGGTCCATTAACTCGCCCCCGGGTGCTGACTCACCGAAGCTCTGCATTCCCACAATGCGGCCATCGAGGCCGACGAACTTGAACCAGTAATCCGCGTGGGCTGCCTCGACCGCGACCCTGGCCAGAATTTGGCTGGGGAGCACCGACTCACGGTAGGCGACGTCCTGCGCCATAAAACGCTCAGCGCAGGGCATGGATATCACCCGGATACCCCTTCCTTTTTCTGCAAGCTGTGCCGCAGCGTCCACCGCCAGCGAAACTTCAGAACCGGTTGCAATGACAATTCCGTCAAGCTCCCCTGTTTCCTCAACGAGAATGTAGCCCCCCCGCTCGATGTCCCTGATATTTTCCTCTGCGCGGTATTGATGGGGCAGCGTCTGTCGTGAAAACACGAGTGCTGAGGGTCCATCTTCCCGCATGACGGCCATCTTCCACGCAATGGCGGTTTCAACGGTGTCGCAGGGGCGCCAGGTCTCAAGATGGGGTGTGCTGCGTAGCGCGGTTAGCTGTTCCACAGGCTGGTGAGTAGGGCCGTCTTCGCCAAGCCCAATGGAGTCATGGGTGTAAACAAAGACCACCCGTTGACGCATCAGCGCGGCCATACGCACGGCATTGCGCGCGTACTCCATAAAAATCAGAAAGGTGGCCCCGTAGGGGATAAACCCCTTGTGCAATGCGATGCCATTCATGATGGCTGACATGGCGAACTCGCGCACACCGTAGTAGACGTAGTTGCCGGATGCGTCGCTGGCAGAGATCCCTTGCGAGCCTTGCCAAAGGGTCAGATTTGATCCGGCCAGGTCCGCCGAGCCGCCCAACATTTCCGGAAGCAATGGGCCGAGGGCATTGAGGGTTTGCTGGGACGCTTTCCGTGACGCCACATCAGAACCCGTCTCGGCGCACAGCGCTATGTAATCGTTAATTGCCGTCTCGAATCCCATGGGTAACGCGCCCTGCAGTCGCCTAGCGAGTTCCTCGGCCTGTTCCGGCGCTGCTTTGGCGAACGCCGCGAGTTGATCGCGCCACGCCTGCTCGGCCGAAGCGCCCCGCGCCTTGGCATCCCAGCCCGCATAGATCGACTCCGGGATTTCGAAGGGCGCGTGCTGCCAGTTCAGCGCCTCTCGGGTGGCCGCGACCTCATCGGCACCAAGTGCTGCGCCATGGCAGGACTCTGTGCCTTGCTTGTTGGGCGAGCCTTTGCCGATGATGGTCTGACAGCAGATCAACGTGGGCTTGTCGGTCTGGCTTAGCGCGCTGTCGATTGCAGCCGTAATACTGTCGGGGTCGTGGCCGTCCACGCTCCCGATGACCTGCCAGCCATAGCTTTCAAAGCGTTTCAAGGTGTCATCCGTAAACCAGCCATCGACCTCGCCATCAATCGAGATGCCATTGTCATCATAAAATGCGACCAGCTTGCCCAGCCCGAGCGTGCCAGCGAGGGAGCAGGCCTCGTGGGATATGCCTTCCATAAGGCAGCCGTCCCCCAGAAACACCCAGGTGCGATGATCAATGACCGTGTGATCGGCCGTATTGAACTGGGCAGCGAGGGTTTTTTCAGCGAGCGCCATACCCACGGCGTTGGCAATGCCCTGTCCCAGTGGGCCCGTTGTTGTTTCTATGCCCGGTGCGTAGCCATACTCGGGGTGCCCGGCGGTTTTGGCGTGTAGCTGCCTGAAATTTTTCAGGTCATCGATATCGAGGGCATAGCCGGAAAGGTGCAGAAGGCTGTACAGCAGCATTGATCCATGACCATTGGACAGCACAAATCGGTCTCGGTCGGGCCAGTCGGGATTGGCTGGATTGTGTTTGAGGTACCCGTTCCACAGCACTTCGGCAATGTCGGCCATCCCCATCGGTGCTCCCGGGTGACCACTATTCGCAGCCTGTACTGCATCCATACTCAATGCTCTGATGGCATTGGCGAGTTCCAGGCGTGACGTCATAGCGGCTCCGGCAGGGTGGTGAGGGAAGAAGCGCCATTGTCGATGATGCGGCGCCCATGGGCAAATGAAACCGCCTTTTTGCCCTGACGCCACACCGGGTTTGCACGTATCATCCCGCCTGAACCTGATTGGAAAGGCCGGTATGCCTGACGCCTACATAAAACGAATTCTCAATGCCCGTGTTTACGATGTGGCGAAAGAGACCCCATTGACCGAGGCACCCCTCATGTCGCGGAATTTGGGCAATCGGGTTTTCCTCAAACGGGAGGACCTGCAGCCCGTTTTCTCGTTCAAGCTCCGCGGTGCCTACAATAAAATGGTCAATCTCGATGAGGCCGCCCGGGCTCGCGGCGTTGTTGCCGCGTCGGCAGGCAACCATGCCCAGGGGGTCGCACTGGCGGCACAGAAACTCGGGGTACGAGCAAAGATTGTGATGCCGGTGACAACACCAGCAATCAAAGTTGATGCCGTTCGTAATCTCGGCGCCAAAGTTGTTCTCCACGGTGATACCTACGATGCCGCAGCGGCCCTGGCCAATGAGCTTGTTGATGCAGAGGGGATGACATTCCTGCATCCCTTCGATGACCCTGATGTCATTGCCGGACAGGGTACCGTCGGGGTAGAGCTGTCCCGCCAGGCACCCAGCCCACTCGACTATGTTTTTGTCTGCGTGGGCGGGGGTGGCTTGTTGGCGGGTGTTGCCACTTACCTGCGTTATGTTTGGCCGGAGACGCGCATTATTGGCGTGGAGCCTGAGGATGCCGCCTGCGTACGAGCCGCGTTGGATAAGGGCCGTCGAGTGCGCCTTAAAGAGGTTGGCCTGTTTGCCGATGGCTGCGCCGTGGCCCAGGCGGGCAAGGAAACGCTGCGACTGATCAAGGCGCATGTAGACGACGTGATTACAGTCAGCACCGACGAGATCTGCGCGGGGGTCAAGGAAATTTTCGAGGATACACGGGCCATCGCGGAACCCGCGGGCGCCCTCGCTGTCGCCGGCATGAAAAAATATGTGGAACGCCACCATCTGTCAGGCGCCACGATGGCGGCGACCGTGAGTGGCGCAAACACCAACTTTGACCGCCTGCGTTACATCTCCGAGCGCACCGAAATCGGTGAGCGACGGGAGGCCGTTATATCGGTTGGTATTCCAGAGCGAGCCGGCGCGTTCAGGCGCTTTTGTATGGAGCTGGGCAAACGAAATATTACTGAATTCAATTATCGGTATGCCGATGAGCGCGCGGCTCAGGTTTTTGTGGGCTTGTCGGTGGCGCCACACAGTGATGACCTCATGCAGCTGACCGACCGGCTGGAGCGGAAGGGCTACGAGGTTCAGAACCTGACCGACAATGAAACCGCCAAACTCCACGTTCGCCATATGGTGGGTGGGCAGGGCCCTGATTCGCTGGGTCGTGAGCTTGTTTTCAGGGTTCAGTTTCCTGAGCGCCCCGGAGCCCTGATGAATTTCCTCAGTGCACTGGGAAATAATTTTGATATCTCCCTTTTCCACTACCGCAACCACGGTGCAGCCTACGGCAGGATTCTAGTGGGCTTCAGGCTGGAGCCCGGGCAGCGTTCGGCCCTGTTAAAGGCCCTGAGCCGTGTGGGCTATCCCCACTGGGAGGAAACAGAAAATCCCGCCTATGCGATCTATCTGAGCCCCAAAAAAGCGCCTGAAAATTAATTTTGTGAAATATTGACAAAATGCCCCGCAGGGCGCACCCTCGGGCCTAACATGTGACCCGTGTCACCTTTTGACAATAATCAGGGGCATGAGGGTCGGCCGTCCAGCCGGATGAACCATTTGGGGGAAGCAGTATCATGGGGCGAAAGCGACCCGACATTTTTTGGATTCTTGCCCTCGTCGTGGCCCTGGGTGCGGCAACCGGTTCGTTGATGGGGGATAACACCCCGCGAATGGACCCCCAGCAGGCGGGCATTATCGTCCGTTGATCATCCGGGCTATCAGCCCCCTACCACTCGAAGTATTCCAGTCCGTGTTCCGAGAGAAAGCCCTGCAGTCGTGCATCGTGGGCCTCTGAAGGCAGTTCGCTGACCCGTTGCATGCCATAGCCCAGGCCGCACCGAAAGCCCGAGGATAACGATAGCTGGCGGTCGTAGTAGCCCCCGCCGTATCCCAGGCGAATCCCCATTTTGTCGCAGGCGAGCAAAGGCACAATAAACAGATCAATTTCTGCGGCATGCACGGTCTCGGCCTCCTCGGGCGGCGCCGGTATGCCATGGCTGTCTTCGACCAAGCGATGTTCCGCCCCGGGTGCTTTGAAGACCATGTTGCCGTCCGCCAGCACGCGCGGGTAAACAAGGCGTTTGCCGGCGTGAGTCGCTGCGCTGTCAATCAGCCTCGGGCTTTGCTCCGAGTTCAGTGGGCTGTAGGAGGCAATGATCAGGGCCTGCTGCCACTGGGGTGAATTGAGTAGGGCAGCCACTGCAGGTGCTGTGGACAGGGGGGATTGCTGACTCCGGCGTTTCCGCATGTCGCGGCGCCAGGTTGCTTTTGCGTTGGCTATATCCATGGAAATTGCCAGTATTTAGGCAACCCAACGTACCGCTGACAGTGTCGCCCTTGAACCCTGCGGCTCAAGGTGGTGACCGCCGCGCTGCATCAGGCTTTCCGGTCGAGCCGGACCTGCACAACAGCAGCGTACGGTGGTCCCCGGGTGTTGCATTATCGGCTCGAGGACTGACTGTCTGGCGCATACGCCAGGCTACGGCCCTAGTATAATGGAAAGGGATCAGTTGATTTCCAGTTGCCGTAACTGGTAAAGAGCCTCATCCAGTTTACTGGTCAGGGTCTTGAGGCGGTCCTCGTGATCATCGAGCTGCCGGGGCGCTCGGCCACCCTGCAAACTGAGCACTTCATGGCTCAGGTTGAGTGCGGCCATGATGGCAACACGTTCGAGGCCAATGACCTTGCCAGCGGCCCGTATATCACGCATTTGCTGATCAAGATGGCGTGCCGCCGAAAGGAGTTCAGCCTCCTGATCGGGAGGGCAGGCAACCTGGTATTCCTTATCGAGTATTTCGACCGTCACTGTCGGTGTGCGGCTCATGCGCCACCTTCGATTTTGCGTAAACGCTCAAGCGACCCGGTGATAAAGTCGCCCGCCTGTCGCTGGCGTTCCAGTAGATCTTTCCTTTCGCGCTGAAGTTCTGCAGTGCGCAACTTGAGTTGTCGGTTCTCTCGATTCAACTCGTTGCTCAACTCAATGAGATCAGCGACTTTCTTTTCCAAAGATTGGATGAGTTTCTCAGCCACGGCCATTACACTTGAGGAGATTGCTCTGCACTATAGGTGCAGCTGCAGTAACGGGTCAATGCATTGAAAAGTGAATCATATCAGTGTGCTGGCGCATACATCGCAGAATGAGTTGAGAAACGCTGCCTTGCCAACAAGACAAGTCGATGCCGTCGAGGAGATAACCCGGTGCTTGATGCTCTAGGTGATTACGAAACAATGCCCGATTGGCAGGAGGCCGCCGACGTTCTTTTGGGCGTGGGATTAACCCTTAATCCTTCCGAGCTGCACGGTGCAGCAACAGGGTTACTCGCCGCCGGTGCGGCGTTGGACACCGAGGGCCAGCGCGATGGTGCTCTCGGTCTGCTGGAAAAAGCGCTGGCGGTGGACCTGCACGGTGACTCCGCTGATTTTTCCAACCGACTGCTCGCGGCTACACTCTCGGCAGTGAGGGACACCGATTTCGCTTTCAGCCCCCTGCTACCCGATGACGATGAGGCCTTTGACACGCGGTTGATATCACTGGGGCGGTGGGCCGCTGGTTTCCTGACGGGATTTACCCAGGCGGTATCCGCGGCGGATGCAGGGTCGGAGCCTGTCGCGCCGACAACCGCCGAATCCCTCAAGGACTTTGCTGCCATTGCTCAGGTGGATATCGCTGAGGAGGAGAGCGACGACAATGAGCGGGAGTTTGAAGAGCTGGTTGAATATCTTCGAGTCGCCGCCCTCAATATGGTAACTGACGCCCTCAGCCATCAGGCTTAGTGCAATAAAGAGAAGGATCAGACGTGAAAATCAGTAAAAGCGAATACACCCGTCGTCGTAAAAACCTGATGGCGATGATGGAGCCCAACAGCATTGCGCTGTTGCCCGCAGCGGGAGAGTGCACCCGCAGTCGGGACACGGAATATACCTTTCGTCAGGACAGCGATTTCCTCTATTTGACGGGTTTTGATGAGCCCGATGGTGTGTTGGTACTCATTCCCGGAAGGCGCGCCGGACAGGTCGTGCTTTTTTGTCGTGATCGCGACCCTGAAATGGAGCTCTGGAATGGATACCGCGCCGGGCCCGAGGGCGCTGTGTCCGATTTCGGTATGGATGATGCTTTTCCCATCGATGATATCGACGACATTTTGCCCGGCCTCCTGGAAGGCAAGCAGCACATCTATTATTCCATGGGGCATAACGATGCCTTCGACAGGCGAGTGATGGCCTGGGTAAATCAAATACGGCGACAGATTCGGACGGGTGCCAAGCCGCCGGGTGACTTTACTGACCTCGCGTTTTTGCTTCATGAGCAGCGTCTATTCAAAAGCGCCCAGGAGCTCAGGATGATGCGACGCGCGGGGGCGATCTCGTCTGAGGCGCACTGTCGGGCCATGCGGGAGTGTCGTGAGGGCCGCTTCGAATACCACCTGGAGGGTGCGATCCTGCACGAGTTCTCAGAACATGGCGCACGGGCAGCGGCGTATAACAGCATTGTCGGTTCCGGTGCCAATGCCTGCGTTCTGCATTACACCGAAAACCGCGACAAGCTGCGTTCCGGCGACCTGGTCCTGATCGATGCCGGTTGCGAGTATCAGGGCTATGCAGCCGATATCACGCGCACTTTTCCTGTGAGCGGCCGCTTTTCGGAGGCGCAGCGAGCCCTTTATGACCTCGTTCTAAAGGCCCAACTGGCGGCCATCGCGAAAGTGCGACCCGGGAATACCTGGAACCAACCCCATGACGCCACTGTCAGGGTCATCACCCGGGGGCTGATTGAGCTGGGCCTTCTAAAGGGCAAGGAAAAGGACCTCATCAAATCGGGTGCCTATCGGGATTTTTATATGCACCGTGCCGGTCATTGGCTGGGCATGGATGTTCATGATGTGGGCGACTATCGTGTCGAGGGCAAATGGCGCCAGCTGGAACCCGGTATGGTCCTCACTATTGAGCCGGGCATTTATGTTGCCCCTGACAACACCAAAGTCGCAAAAAAATGGCGGGGTATCGGCGTGCGTATTGAGGACGATGTCGCAGTGACACCGGAGGGTTGCGAAATCCTGACGGACGGGGTCCCTAAAACCGCTGATGACATAGAGCAGCTTATGGCGGCTGGCTGAGGCCCGGTGATGCAGGTTGAGATTGTTGGCGGTGGAATGGTGGGCCTTGCCTTTGCCATAGCCGTCAAAAGGGCTCTGCCCGAGGCCGGGGTCCGCGTCATGGAGGCCCGGGCGTTTCCAGCCAGCACGCCTGATGCCCTGGACTCGCGAGCAACGGCACTTAACCTGGCTAGCAGGGACATCCTGCAGGCCTGGGGCATCTGGGAACAAGTGGAGCAATCCACAGCGGGAATTCAATCCATACATGTGTCCTGCCAGGGTCGCTTTGGCAGCGCACTGATGGAGGCCGGAGACGTCGGAGAGGCGGCTCTGGGCTACGTAACAGAAAATCATTGCCTGGGCGCCCTGCTGTTAGAGCTTGCCCAGGCCTGTGGCGTGATGGTTGAAGCGCCTGCTGGCGTGGAGGGTCTTTCAGTGGAGGGCGGGGCCCCCGTTATCCTCCGCAAGGGGGGGGAGCGACATCAGGCTGATCTCGTGATCATTGCAGATGGCGCCGATTCTTCACTGGCACGGCAGTTGGGAATTACCTCCGAAAAGCGTGAGGTACACCAGCGGGCTGTTGCCGCCAACGTGCGATGCGAGGGCGCAAAGCAGGGCATCGCGTGGGAACGGTTTACGGCTAACGGTCCGATCGCGTTATTGCCGCTGCCACAAGTTGCGGGTGGCCAATGCTGTTACAACCTGATCTGGTCCATGTTGCCTGAGCGGTGCAGGAGCCTGGAGGCCGGGGGTGATGACGTGTTCCTCGAAGCCCTGCAACGAGAGGTTGGATGGCGGGTTGGACGGTTTACAGCCGTGGGGCACCGAACTGCCTGGGATCTGGTGCGCGTGCGTGCGCGGGAGCAGGTGCGCCCGGGCGTTGTCATTGCGGGGAATGCCGCCCACAGTCTGCATCCGGTCGCCGGTCAGGGATTCAACCTGTCGCTGCGCGATGCCAATGCGCTGGCCAATGTGCTTGCTGAGGCGGTCGCGGTGGGCGAGCAGCCCGGTTCGATGAACGTTCTTCAGCGCTATGACGCACTGACATCGGTGGACCAGAATTTCACTACCGGGGCTACTGACATGCTGGCGACGCTGTTCAGGGCCCGCGGACCGCTACTGGATGTGCCCCGCGACACCGCGCTGGCTACCCTCGATCTGCTCTTACCGTTGCGGCGGAAAATTGCTCAGCGTGGAACGGGTCGGGATCGAGGCTCCGTCATGGGGGAGGCCGGGTAATGGGGCTGGATGCCGACAGGGACGTTGTCGTCGTGGGCGCCGGGATAGCGGGATTGGCCCTTGCGCTGGCGTTGGCGCAGCAGGGCGTCCAGGTCACCGTCATCGAGGCGGGTCAAGAGCCCTCCGTCCCCCCTGCGGACGTTACTTTGGGTTTGGCGCAGTGGGACCCGAGGGTCAGCGCCCTCACACCCACCTCTACGGCCTGGTTGGATCGTCTCGGCGTGTGGGACCTGATCGAGTCCAAACGTGCGGGGCCTTACAGGACCATGGCTGTGTGGGATGCGTCCGGGACAGGCCAGATCACCTTTACCGCGGATGATCTCGATGTGCCGTTCCTGGGTCATATTGTCGAAAACCGTGTGACGATTGCCGCGCTGCTGACAGCGATAAGCAGGCGCTCCAACATTACCCTGCACTGGAATGAGGGTATTGAAACCGCCGATTTCTCTGGCGCTGAGGGTGTCGTCATTACGACGACGGCGGGACGCCAGCTGGCTGCATCCCTGCTCGTGGGCGCCGACGGTGCCCGATCCCGGACGCGAGAACTGGCTGCTTTGAAAACAAGGGGCTGGTCTTACGGGCAACATGCCATCGTCACCACCGTCAGGCTGGCTGCTCACCACCAGGAGACCTGCTTTCAGGCCTTTCTTGATACGGGTCCCCTGGCGCTATTGCCGCTGGCAGAACCGACGCTGTGCTCCATTGTCTGGTCACTGGATGATGGTCACTGGGAAGACCTCAAGGCCCTCAATGACGCCGATTTTGTTGCCGCCCTGAACAAGGCGTTGGGTTCGGATGCCCCCACCGTTGAAGCGGTCGCTGCACGAAGCACCTTCCCCCTGCGGCAATGCCATGCGACGGACTATATTCGCGAGGGTCTCGCCCTGGTGGGCGATGCTGCGCACAGCATCCACCCCCTGGCGGGACAGGGCATCAACCTGGGGCTGAAGGATGTTGCCGTGTTGGCAGAGGAGGTCGGTGTTGCCTGGCAAGATGGGATGCCGGTGGGCCAGGAGTTCCTGTTGCGTCGGTACCAGCGCCGACGGAAAACCGACAATCTGCTGATGATGTCGGCCATGGAGGGCTTCAAACGCGGTTTTGGCTCGAGTCACCCGGCACTTCGAGTCGCGCGAAATATTGGCCTTAACTGGGTCGATGGCACCCTGCCTTTGAAAAATTGGCTGGCCAGGGAAGCCCTGGGCTAATTTTTTTGGTTTTCAGATGTTGCGAGGCTTGGCGCCTCCCGATATTTTTGCAGGCTCGGCGATCTGCTACTTACGATCAGATTTGAAAGTTACCCTCAGCGAGACAACATCATGAGTAACCATCCACCGGAACTAAAGTATGCCAAGAGTCACGAATGGGCCCGCATAGAGGAAGATGGGTCCGTCACAATCGGCATTACTGACCATGCCCAGGAAGCCCTGGGTGACGTGGTTTATGTGGAGGTGCCCAGTGTGGGTGACACCCTCGCGGGCGGAGACCAGGCGGGGGTAGTTGAATCAGTAAAGGCGGCTTCTGACATCTATTCGCCAGTGACGGGTGAGGTGGTGGCCGTTAACGAAAACCTTGAGGATGAGCCCGAACTGGTTAACAGCGATCCCTACAACGACGGCTGGTTTTTCAGGCTGCAGGTCGGGGATCTATCGGAACTGGAGGGCCTCCTGTCCGCTGAGGATTACGCGACCGCCTGTGCGGAGGACGACTGAGCCTGTGCGGCAGCTCGCCTATGTGGGCGTGCGCAACGAAATAATGGGCCAGCCCCGGTCCTCTGCGACCTGGCTTAGTTGAGGGTCGGGATCTACGGCAACCGGATTGTCTACCCAATCCAACAGGGGCAGATCATTGTGGCTGTCGCTGTAAAAATAGGCCCCCCGGGTTGAGATCGGATGGTGTTCCAGCCAGTCCTGTAGCCGGGCAATCTTGCCCTCCCTAAAGGAGGGAACGCCGGTGGGGCGCCCCGTGTAGATATCGTTGTGGCATTCCACATCGCAGCCAATCAGGTCCGGCACACCCAGTCGGTCAGCAACGGGTCGCGTTACCACGGTATTGGTTGCCGTGATGATCAGCAGGGTATCGCCGCGCTCCCGGTGCCGCGCCAACAGGGCCTCGGCTGCCGGCAACATCATCGGTTCAACCCAGTCGCGCAGGAAGCGTTCCTGCAGGCGGGCGACTTCGGTGGTGTTCAGGCCGGCAATGGTGCTGAGGGCAAACTGCAGGTAGGCGTCTATATCGAGGCAGCCGTCCTGATAATCTTGCAGGAAGGCATCGTTGCCTCGAGCGTGCTCGGTGGCGTCCACCAGGCCCTCGGTGCAGGCAAATTCGCCCCACCGGTGATCCGAGTCACCGGCAATCAGGGTGTTGTCCAGATCAAAGATCGCAAGTGCCACTGTTGACTCATTTATTGATAATCAGGATGTGCCGCAGACGTGCCCACGGGGTTTGTGAAAGAATATCGGGAACGACAGGGTCCCACAAACGTGATCCGCCATGACGGGCTTCAATAGGAACAAAAGCCCATTGGCCCATCAGCTACAGGAGCAGCGCATTGGCCGGTTCTGACAAAGAGCGCGTCATCGACAAGCAGGGTTTCCGACCCAACGTTGGTATTGTCATTGCCAGCGAAGAGGGTCGGGTGCTCTGGGGTCGTCGCGTGGGCGGCCATGATTCCTGGCAATTTCCGCAGGGCGGTATCCATGGCGGTGAGACGCCTGAGCAGGCCATGTACCGCGAGTTGGATGAAGAAGTGGGTCTGAAGCCGGAACACGTCACTGTGTTGGGAGAAACCCGGGAGTGGCTGCGTTATCGCCTGCCTGAGCGTTATATCCGAAAACGTGAAAAGCCGGTGTGTATTGGGCAGAAGCAGCGCTGGTTTTTACTGCGTCTGACCGCAGGGGACGCTGCAGTCCGGTTGGATGCCCATCCCAAACCTGAGTTTGATGACTGGCGCTGGGTCAGCTACTGGTATCCGGTGACGGGGGTGGTGGATTTCAAGCGCGATGTATATCGCAGGGCCCTGTCCGCGTTGATGCCCGCTTTATTGCCCGCGCGCAAACGCGGGCGCCGGAGCGGCAAGCGATGATTGAGAGGCTGCGGAAAATTGTTCAGGCGGTCAGTGAGGCCGATGATCTTGAGCAGGCGCTGTCCCTCATCGTCCACGAGGTGCGCCGCGCGATGTCTACGGATGTCTGCACGGTATATCTCTCGGACCGTGCAACCAATCGACTGGTATTTCGGGCCAACGAGGGTTTGAATCCCGGGAAGATTGGAGAATTCTCCCTCGGGCGTGAGGAGGGACTCGTGGGCTGGGTAGCCTCCCGCGGAGAAATGCTGAACCTCGATGATGCCAGCGCCCACCCCAGTTTTCAGTTGGTTCCCGGTTTGGGAGAAGAGAGTTTTGCCAGCTTCATGGGCGCCCCTATCATTCATCAACGCGACCTGCTGGGGGTATTGGTCGTGCAGCAGACGGCGTCGCGCCGCTTCAGCGATGACGAAGAAGCCTTTCTGATTACGATTTCCGCACAGCTTGCCGGCATCATTGCCCACGCCGAGGTTTCCGGCCTCGCTGACCTCAACGAGGGCAGTCCCAGAGGTATAACCCGGATCATGGGGGTTTCCGGGTCTCCGGGTATTGGCATTGGTGAGGGTGTTTTTGTATCGCCGACAGCGGATTTGGCCGCTGTACCGTACCGAAAGGCGGAGAACCGTAAAGCTGAGCTGCGGTCTTTTCGTGCTGCATTATCCCGGGTCAGGGACGATATAGAGATTGTCTCTGACAATTTGCGCGATGAACTGTCCCCTGAAGACCATGCGCTGTTTGGTGTGTACCTCAACATTCTCGATGACTCCACACTGGGTGGTGAGGTCGCCTCGTTGATCAAGGCGGGGCAGTGGGCCCAGGGTGCGCTCAGCCAGGTGCTGTTGAAGCACATCAGGCACTTTGAGCGTATGGAGCACAGTTACCTCCGTGAGCGGGCGGTCGATGTGAGGGATCTGGGTACCCGGGTACTCACCTACCTGCAGGATGATTCGAAGAGCCTGCGCGAGTGGCCCGAGCAAACCATCCTCGTCGCTGAGGAGATTACAGCCTCGGCACTGGGAGAGGTCCCACGTGAAAACCTGGTAGGCGTGGTTTCCCTGCGCGGCTCAGGCAATAGCCATGCGGCTATTGTGGCCCGGGGCATGGGTGTGCCGGCGGTTATGGGGGCCTCCGATTTACCGTATAACCGACTCGACAGCCGAACCCTTGTTGTGGACGGCCACAATGGCAGGGTCTATATCAATCCCCCCGAGGAGGCCCTCCGTCGTTTCCAGCAGTTGCAGGATGAGGATGTGGCGCTTTCCCAGGAGCTGCTGGTGCTGCGGGATGAGCCCAGCCAGACGCTCGATGGCCATCATATTCCCCTGTGGGTCAACACGGGCCTGGCCGCAGACTTGCCGCGGGCGCTGGAATGCGGAGCCGAGGGCGTCGGTCTTTACCGAACCGAGGTGGCGTTTTTGCTGCGGGATAAATTTCCCAGTGAGGAGGACCAGCGGCAACTGTATCGTGAGCAGCTCGAGGCTTTCGCCCCCGCTCCCGTGACAATGCGCAGCCTCGATATTGGTGGTGATAAGTCCCTGCCGTACTTCCCCATAATAGAGGACAATCCATTTCTGGGTTGGCGGGGTATTCGGGTGACACTGGACCACCCCGAAATCTTCCTTGCCCAAATTCGGGCCATGCTCAAGGCCAACGAGGGCTTGGGGAATCTCAGGATACTGCTGCCGATGATTTCAGCGGTAGAAGAGGTGGAAGAGTCCCTCGCCCTGATTCGTCGTTGTCATGACGAAGTGCTGGCTGAGGGTTACAGTCAAACGTTTCCACCGGTTGGCGCCATGATTGAGGTCCCATCCGCGGTTTGGCTGACCGGCGCATTGGCTCGTCGGCTCGATTTCCTGTCAGTGGGGTCCAATGACCTGACCCAGTATCTACTGGCCGTAGACCGCACCAACGCGCGCGTCGCCGACATGTACCATGGGCTGCATCCTGCTGTGCTGAGTGCCCTGGCCAAAATTTGCGCGGACGCCCGTGCGGCATCCTGCCCGGTCAGCATTTGTGGTGAGCTGGCGGGCGACCCCCGAGCCACGCCCCTGCTCCTGGCGATGGGGTTTGATCAGCTGTCCATGAACGCGTCCAGCCTGCCACGGGTCAAGAAGGTGGTTCAGTCAGTCTCAGTCGATGAGGCCCGTGATGCACTGGCACGATTGACCGAGTTGAATTCTGTCGACCAGGTCAAGGAACTGCTGGACGCGTTGATTCGCCGTCGCGGTCTGGAGCGTTATATACGTCCTGGTCAGGAAGGTTCTGAATGATTGACTATCCAGTGATCGACCCGGTTGCTGTCAGCCTGGGCCCCCTCCAAATTCACTGGTACGGGCTGACCTATCTGGCCGGTCTCTTTTTTGCCTGGTGGCTGGGTGTCAGGCGTGCCGGACGCGTTGACACCGCCGTAGCTCGAGACCAGGTGGATGACCTCATCTTTTATTCAGCGATTGGCATCGTCGTTGGGGGTCGTCTGGGTTATGCGTTGTTTTACGGTCTCGACCGCTGGGCCAGTGACCCCCTTTGGGTGTTCCGGGTCTGGGAGGGTGGCATGGCATTCCATGGTGGCTTGCTGGGTGTGATAGCCGCGCTGTGGTTTTTCAGTCGTCGCAAGGGTGTGACCTTTGCCGGGGTGGCTGATTTTGTGGCGCCGCTCGCACCGCTGGGCCTGGCTCTGGGGCGACTGGGAAATTTTATCGGTCAGGAATTATGGGGTCGGCCCACGGATGTGCCCTGGGGCATGGTTTTCCCCAGGGACCCCCTCGCCTTGCCCCGGCATCCTTCACAGCTCTATCAGTTTGCGCTGGAGGGCTGCCTGCTCTTCATAGCGGTCTGGCTGTTCAGCCGCCGGCCACGACCCGATTGGTCCGTGGCGGGTCTGTTCCTCATGGGGTACGGCACGCTACGATTTGCCGCTGAGTTTTTTCGGGAGCCAGACGCCCACATCGGTTTTCAGGCCTTCGGGTGGATGACCCGGGGCCAGATTCTGTGCGTGCCCATGTTCCTACTCGGCGTCTGGCTGTTTTCCCATGCCTACCGGAACGCGAGCCGATAATGTATTTCCCGGAGATTTGCCATGCGCGCTTACCTTGACCTGCTGACTGACATTCGTGACAACGGTACCGACCGGGGCGACCGCACGGGCACCGGGACACGGTCCGTTTTCGGTCGCCAACTGCGGTTTGACCTGAGCGCCGGTTTTCCTCTGCTGACGACGAAAAAGGTTCATTTCAAAAGCGTTGTGAATGAGTTGATATGGTTCCTCAATGGCGATACCAACACGGCCTGGCTTCGTGATCATGGCGTTTCTATCTGGGATGAGTGGGCTACCGAAGACGGCGATTTGGGACCTGTTTACGGAGCCCAGTGGCGAAGCTGGCCGACGCGGGATGGCAAATCGCTGGATCAGCTGGCCTACGTGCTGGACTGCCTGAGGAATCGTCCTGACAGCCGCAGGATCCTTTTCCACGGTTGGAATGTTGAGTATTTACCCGACGAGAACCTGTCACCCCAGGACAATGTCAGGGCGGGCCGGATGGCACTGCCCCCCTGCCATCTGCTGTATCAATTCTATGTGCAGGATGGCCGCCTTTCCGCCCAACTCTATATCCGTTCAAGTGACACCTTCCTGGGCCTGCCCTTCAACATAGCGTCGGTGGCACTGTTGACCCACATGCTGGCCCAGCAGGCCGACCTGGGCGTTGCCGATATCGTCATAACGCTGGGAGACGCCCACATCTATAGCAATCACGCTGAACAGGTGGCTACCCAGCTGTCGCGCACCCCGGGATCCCTGCCAGAGCTCCGGATTCTCAGGCGGCCGGACACCCTCTTTGATTACCGCTATGAAGATTTCGAGTTGGACGGCTATGATCCCCAGGCCCACATCTCGGCTCCGGTGGCTATCTGATCATGCCAGGGCAAGCCTTTGAGGTTCCGGTGGTCATGGTGTTGGCGGTATCGGAGAATGGCATTATCGGGCGTGGAGATGCCCTCCCCTGGGATTTGCCGGATGATCTCAGGCATTTCAAACGGGCGACCATGGGCTGCCCGGTGGTCATGGGCCGCAAAACCTTTGATTCGGTGGGGCGACCCCTGCCGGGCAGGACCAATCTGGTCCTGACCCGCGACAGGGGCTGGGGCGCCGCCGGGGTTGAGTCCTTTGTGACCGTGGAAGCGGCTTTAAAGCGTGCCGAGGCTCAGTCGGTTATCGATGGGTCGCCGGCCATCTGTGTCGTTGGTGGTGCGGAGATATACAGGCTTTGCCTGCCCTTCGCAGACAGGGTCCTGCTAACCGAGGTGCATGGCCATGTTACAGGAGACACGCATTTCGACCTTGCCCTACTCGGTGATTGGCAGGAGGTCAGCCGGCAGCGACACGAGGCGGGGGGCAAGAATAGCCATGACTTTAGTATTGTGGAATTGGCTCGGTCTGGGTACTCTTCGCCCCCCGGTCAACAAGCTGGTATATGATCCGAATTGATTTAGTCGCGTAGGCTCAGGTAGAGTCACGTGCTCTAGAGCGTGAGAACGTGGTAAAAAAGTTATAACTCTTCGTCTTACGCTGTATAAATACCTGAGATTAAACACTCTGGTCCGTGCGGCCGGAGGTGCCAACTGCCCACTGAGAGGAAGTATCGACCCAATGACAATGCACCGATTCAAAACGTTTCTGCTCGCGGCCAGTGTCGCTGGTGGCACTCTTGGCGTCGCAGCCTCGTCCAACGCCGCATCCATTGACGAGGTCCTGGACGTAGGCATCAAGCGAACTGCCGAGGCCAAGTCGTCACAGGCAAAAGTTGACCGCTTGGCGGATGAGACGCGTGACCTGCTGTCGGATTACAAGACGGTAATGAAGCAGGTTGACGGCCTCAAGGTCTACAACGCCCGACTCGAGCGGCAGATCGCCAATCAGAATCGCCGAATTTCAGATATCGACAATTCGATCTCTGAGGCGGCGATCATCCAGCGGCAGATACCCCCGCTGGTTGCGCGGATGCTGGACGGCCTGGAGCAGTTCATCAGCCTGGACA
>JAKMEU010000397.1 GCA_022425845.1 Luminiphilus sp.
TTCAGAGACCTTGCCGGCTGCCAATAAAATACTGGACGGGCAGTGGTGGCCTGCCGGTACTGATGAACGACTTGTTTCACTGGAGCAAGAGTTTGCCCAGCGCGTTGGGGCTGGCGTAGGGGATACGCTGTTGGTCCGCATTGGTGCCGATGAGTTTGAGGCTAGGGTAGCGAGTATCCGAGAGTCCGATTGGCAAAGTATGAAGCCAAATTTTTTCGTTATCTTCCCCCCCCAAACCCTGCAGAAATTCCCCAAAACTTACCTGACCAGTTTTTTTCTGCCCCCCGAGGAAAAGCCTGTTCTCAACGACCTGCTGCGCCAGTTTCCAACGGTCACAGTAATTGAATTGGACATTGTCATCAGCGAGATCCGCACGATTGTTGAGCAGGTAGGGCAGGCCATTGAACTGGTGCTGGGAGTGATACTTCTCGCAGGTGCTTTGGTGTTGATTGCCGGCGTTCAGGCCAGTGTCGACATCAGGTTAAGGGAAAGTGCCTTGCTGCGCGCGTTGGGTGCCGGGAGAGGACTGTTGCTGGGCGCGCTGCTGATCGAGTTTGCGACGCTGGGGGGATTTGCCGGATTGCTTGCGGTTGTCGGTGCAGAGATCGCGGCCTGGGCTTTGCAGACCCAGGCGCTTGAACTCCTGTATCAGCCCAGTCCCTGGCTCTGGCCGTTGGGTGTGCTGGTTGGCGTTGTGGTGATTGGTTGTCTGGGGCTGTTGAGCTGTCGCAAAGCGGTGGTGGTGCCACCGCTGGTTGTTCTGCGGGAAGTGTGACTGGCTAGCCCAGGAGATGGGCTACCGCATCACGCTCTTCAGAAAGCTCGTTGGCGGTAGCATCCATTTTTGCGCGGCTGAAATCGCCAACGGTGACGCCTTGCACAATTGTCCAGTTCCCCCCACTGCAGCGGCAGGGAAACGAATAAATCAGCCCCTCCGGTATGCCATAAGAGCCGTCAGAGTAGACGCCCATGGAAACCCAGTCGTCACCCTCCGTACCCAATGCCCAGCTGCGCATGTGATCGATCGCAGCGTTGGCGGCCGACGCAGCTGATGAGGCACCACGCGCTTCGATGATCGCCGCGCCGCGCTGTTGCACGGTAGGAATGAACGCGTCCTCGTACCAGGATTGCTCAACACGCTCTATGGCGGCCTCGCCGTTCACCTGGGTATTGAAGAGATCTGGATACTGTGTGGCAGAGTGATTGCCCCAGATGGTCATCCTGGTGACGTCGTTGACGGTGGCGCCTAGCTGGGCTGCTATCTGGGTTTTTGCGCGGTTGTGATCGAGACGGGTCATGGCAGTGAAATTGCGTGGGTCGAGATCCGGCGCATTGCGCTGGGTAATCAGGGCATTGGTATTGGCGGGGTTGCCAACCACCAGCACTTTAACGTCGGGGGAGGCATGGTCGTTCAGGGCCTTACCCTGAACTGAAAAAATTGCGGCGTTGGCCTCCAGCAGATCCTTGCGCTCCATGCCGGGCCCTCTTGGCCGAGCTCCCACCAACAGTGCGTAATCTGTGCCGTTGAACCCTACATTGGGGTCGTCAGTGCACACGACGCCAGCGAGTAGTGGAAAAGCACAGTCGTCGAGTTCCATCCGAACGCCCTCCAGCGCTGTCATCGCTGGGGGAATATCCAATAGCTGCAGGATGACCGGTTGGTCATCACCGAGCATGGCTCCCGAGGCGATACGAAATAGGAGTGCGTAGCCTATTTGGCCGGCGGCGCCGGTCACTGTGACGCGTACGGGTGCTTTCATGCTGGTTTTCCCCCAAGGTGAAGTTTGAACGGTGGTTGGGCAGCGCGGATGGGCTTGATGATTACCTACCTGCGCCGGGCGCGATTTTCCGGTGCTGGCAACAAAAACTCAAGTGGTCTGCCCGAGGTAGGCAGATTTAGCAGGAGTTTTGGACCCAAAAGCGGCGTTTCTATATCATCGACGCTCGCTTCATCAGGTATCGGAGTATGTCGGCAGTTGGAGAGGGCAGTGTGGAAGAGATCGAGAGCGCTCGAGGGAGTGAATCCGCCAGGGGCAAAGATACCCGCAAGCGTGATTATTCCTTCAATAAGCTGCGGAAACGGCTGCGACGCAATGTAGGCAACGCGATCGCTGATTTTACGATGATCGAGCCCGGTGACCGGGTCATGGTCTGCCTGTCGGGAGGCAAGGATTCCTATGCCATGCTCGATATCCTCATGCACCTACGTGCGAGTGCGCCGGTCGATTTCGAGCTGATTGCAGTGAACCTCGACCAGAAACAGCCCGGATTCCCGGAGGATGTATTGCCCGAGTACCTCGAATCACTGGCTATTCCTTATTACATCCTCGAGCGGGATACCTACAGCATTGTCCGATCCGTGATACCCGAGGGAAAAACCACCTGTGGGCTGTGCTCTCGCCTGCGCCGCGGCACCCTATATGGTTTTGCGGAGCAGATCGGAGCCACAAAGATAGCCTTGGGCCATCATCGTGACGATATTGTTGAAACGCTGTTCCTCAACCTGTTTTTTGCCGGCAAGCTCAAGGCTATGCCTCCCAAGCTGTTGAGTGACGATCGGCGTAACGTCGTGATCAGGCCGCTTGCGTATTGCAAGGAGGAGGACCTGCAGGCCTATGCCGACGCGCAGGCGTTTCCGATCATTCCCTGCAATCTATGCGGCTCACAGGACAATTTACAGCGTCAGGAGATAAAGCAGATGCTGCGCCAGTGGGAGCGCCAGTATCCCGGCAGGATTGAAACCATCTTCAAGGCCTTAAGCCAGGTCTCGCCATCCCAGCTTTGCGACCAGAAAATGTTTAACTTCAAAGACTTGAGAATAGAAATTGATAAAGAGGTTCACCTTCCTGAGCTCCGAGTTGTGCAGCTTTAGATGACGCCTGCGCTGCGTCAGGGCTCACTGTTGACCCTCGCTGATGTGAGTTTGGAGCGGGGTGCCCGGCGTTTGTTACAGGGGGTCACCCTCGAGGTGGGCAGCGCCGAACTCTGGCAATTGGTCGGCAGTAATGGCAGTGGTAAGACGAGCCTGCTCAGGGCCATTGCTGGTTTGGCCCGCCTGGGCGTCCGGGGCGCGATTGGGCGTTCCGATAGCTTCCTCTATCAGGGGCATCTGCCCGGCTTAAAACCCCTGCTGACTTGCAGGGAAAACCTGCGCTGGCACGGGAGCGGGCGGGTTTACACTGAAATGCAGCGAATTGATGAGGCTTTGGCGGCGGTGGGGCTTGCCGGTTATGAAGATAGCGTTGTGATGCAACTCTCCGCTGGGCAGCAGCGCCGTGTGGGTTTGGCGCGACTCTGGCTTTCCGACGCAGCACTCTGGCTATTGGATGAGCCGTTTACTGCCATTGATCTCAAGGGGACGGCACTGCTGGAGTCGCGTTTGCAGGCGCATTGTTCGGCGGGCGGTTCAGTGGTGTTCACGAGTCACCAGCCCACGGCCATGGACGGCTTGCAGGTTCTGGACCTGAATCAGTATGCCGCCTGAGCTTGGTCTTTTTTTGCGGTTTCAGGTGCAGCGTCATCTGTCTGCTGCGCTCAGGCGCCCGGGCGACATATTCAACCCCCTCGTTTTTTTCCTCATGGTGGTGACGCTGTTTCCGCTTGGCTTGGGACCTGATCCGGAAGTCCTCGCTGACTTCGCTCCCGGGATCGTCTGGGTGGTGGCCCTGTTATCCAGCCTGACCGTCAGTAGCCGTCTGTTTCAGGCAGACTATGAGGATGGCACCCTGGAGCAGTTGGCCTTGGCGCCCCATCCGCTGGCTCTTGCCGCGATGTCTGAAGTGCTCAGCCACTGGCTCCTCAGCGGCGTGGTGCTGGCACTGGCCTCTCCGGTATTTGCGGCCATGCTCAACATGCCGGTTCAAGCCATTCCAACGCTCATGCTCAGTCTGGTGCTGGGGACCTTGTGCCTTTCCCTGACGGGCGCCATCGGGGCTGCGCTCACCGTCGGTCTGCGTCGAGGGGGCGTGCTTTTGTCTCTGCTGACAATACCCCTTACTGTACCGGTACTGATTTTTGGTGTGGGCGCCGTTCGGGAGGCAGCGCTGGGCTATGACCCCAGCGGTTGGTTGGCCCTGCTGGGGGCGCTGGCTGCGGGTGGTCTGGTGCTGGCTCCGCTTGCAGCGGCTGCAGGATTGAGAATTTCATTGGAGTTGTGAGCCATGTTTTTAGACGGGAAGTGGATATAATCGCGGCATGTGGACATTCGTACACAAGATGGGGTCACCTCCCTGGTTTTATCGGTTCGCCACGATAGTGATTCGGTGGTTGCTGCCGACGGTGCTTCTCGCCCTGCTGGCAGGTAGTGTTTGGGGCCTGTTATACGCGCCGCCCGATTTTCGTCAGGGGAATAGCTATCGCATCATCTACATACACGTGCCGGCTGCTGTCGTGGCTTTGGCGGGTTATTACGTGATGGCGATCGCCGGCCTGGTGAGTTTGGTGTGGAAGATAAAGATGGCGGATACCGCCATGCGTGCCGTTGCACCTGTCGGTGCGGCACTGACGTTCGTCGCTCTGGTAACGGGTGCGATCTGGGGTAAGCCCACATGGGGTGCCTGGTGGGTCTGGGATGCAAGGATTACATCGATGTTGATTCTGTTTTTCCTGTATCTGGGTGTTATGGCGCTCTTCGAGGCCTATGATGACAAGGCGGCGGCAGCCAAGGCCTGTGCCGTGTTGTCGCTGGTTGGCACGGTCAACATTCCCATCATCTACAAGTCTGTCGACTGGTGGTACAGCCTGCATCAACCGGCCTCAATCAAGTTTACGGGTGAGAGCGCCATAGACGCCTCAATGCTGTATCCGCTTCTTCTGATGATCGGGGCGTTCTATGGATTGTTTGCGCTGCTCGTTTTGCTAAACATGAAAGCCGAGTTGCTGGGCACCCATCGCCAGTCGGCCTGGCTCCGTTCGGAGTTGCGTTGATGTACTTTGAGAGCGCGGCAGCGGTCTGGCATATGGAGGGTCACGGACCCTATGTATGGGCTGCCTATGGTATTACGGCGCTTGTCATTATCCTGATGCTGGTGATGCCGCTGCTGCGTAGCCGACAGATGAGTCGCGCCATTCATACAGAGGAGCGGCGGCGAGACCTCGCCCAGGGCCGCACATCGGAGGAGGGGCAACATGCACCCGAAGCGTAAACAGCGACTCACTCTCGCGCTGTTGGTTGTCGTGCTTTCCAGTGCAGCGGTGGGGCTGGTCAGCTACGCCCTTCGCGGCAATATCAATCTGTTTTATCCCCCCGCGGATGTCGTGGCGGGGAAGGCTCCCATTGATCGCGCCATCCGGGTGGGCGGTATGGTGGTCGAGGGTAGCGTGCAACGGTCTGAACATGATTTAACCACGCGCTTTGCCGTGACCGATTATGACGGGGTCGTGGAGGTCAGCTATACAGGTATTCTTCCCGATCTCTTTGCCGAGGGCGAAGGTGTGGTGGCCTCCGGGGTGCTTGCGGCTGACGGGAGTTTTCGCGCCACCGAGGTTCTGGCCAAGCACGATGAAAATTACATGCCCCCCGAGGTGGCTGAAGCGCTGCAGGGCAAAGCACCGGGCACTGCAGGTTACCCTGGTAAGGACAGCGGCTGATGCTGGCAGAGCTCGGGCATTTTGCCCTGATTATTGCGTTCGTGCTGGCCTGCTTGCAGGGGACAGTGCCGTTGTGGGCGGCCTGGCGAGGTCACGCCGTCGGAATGCAGTTGGCACCTGCGCTGGCAGTGGGCGTTTTCGTATTTTTACTGATCGCCTTCGGGCTTCTTACAGCGACGTTTCTGCAAGATGACTTCTCGGTCAAAGTGGTAGCGTCAAACTCAAACAGTTTGATGCCTTCAATCTATAAGTTTTCCGCGGTTTGGGGTAACCATGAGGGCTCCCTGTTGCTGTGGGTATTGATTCTTTCGGGGTGGATGGTTGCAGTAGCGCAGTTCAGTCGGGGACTGCCCCTGACGGTTCTCGCCCGGGTGCTGGGTGTGATGGGTTTGGTGGGGGTGGGCTTCATCGCTTTTTCGCTGCTCACTTCGAACCCCTTCGAACGCCTGCTGCCCGGTGTTCCGGCCGAGGGGCAGGATTTGAATCCGCTGTTACAGGATCCTGGCCTGATTATCCATCCCCCGTTGTTGTATATGGGTTACGTAGGGTTTTCAGTCCCTTTTGCTTTCGCCATTGCGGCGCTGATGGCGGGCCGGCTTGACGCAGCCTGGGCGCGCTGGTCGCGTCCCTGGACCAATGTTGCCTGGGGGTTTCTGTCCCTGGGCATCATGCTGGGCAGTTGGTGGGCCTACTATGAATTGGGCTGGGGCGGCTGGTGGTTTTGGGATCCCGTCGAGAACGCCTCGTTCATGCCCTGGTTGGTGGGCACGGCTCTGGTCCACTCGTTGGCGGTGACAGAAAAACGCGGACTGTTTCGCTCCTGGACGGTTCTATTGGCGATCGCTGCGTTCTCACTGTCCCTCTTGGGAACATTTTTGGTGCGTTCGGGTGTGCTGACCTCGGTTCATGCCTTTGCTGCAGATCCGGATCGGGGCTTGTTTATCCTCATATTTCTTGCGTTGGTTATAGGGGGGTCCCTGATACTTTACGCGCTTAGGGCACCCACGGTGGCGAGCCGGGTTCAATACGGGGCTTTTTCCAGAGAGGCTCTGCTTCTTGCCAACAATTTTATTTTTGTTATCTCGGCCACAACCGTTCTGTTGGGCACCCTGTTTCCCTTGATCATGGATGCGTTGGGTCAGGGTAAGTACTCAGTAGGACCCCCGTATTTCAACGCGGTGTTTGTACCGTTAATGGCATTGCTCGTTCCCTTCATGGGTATTGGTCCAATCAGTCGTTGGAAGCAGGATGACCCTGCCCGTTGGCGGCAGGAGTTAATTGCGCCAGCGTTGGTGGTTCTGGTGCTGGCGGTGGTGCTGCCTTTCATGGCCCTCGGGTTCAACGTATGGGTGGCATTGGCGGTTTTGTTTGCCGGTTGGTTGGTGGTGGGATTGCTGCGGGATCTGCGCGAGCGGACCCGATCGGCGGCTGGCTTTGCCGCCAAGTGGCGGCGCCTGACCCCCAGTTATATCGGCATGTGGACTGCGCACCTGGGCTTCGCTGCCATGCTGGTCGGTGTGACGGTGGTGAGCCAGCACAGTATTGAGCGGGATATCCGAATGGAGCCGGGTGAAAGCCAGGTACTGGCGGGCTATC
>JAKMEU010000404.1 GCA_022425845.1 Luminiphilus sp.
CTCAGACTCTGTGAGCGCCACGGCAGATGTATAGAAAAACCGAAAGCCCCCGGGTCTGAAATCTGACTGGCACCCGCTTTCAGCAAAGCAAACAAACCACAGTACTGGTCATGCATGGGGTTAAACCGAACCTGTTGGGTTTCCAATTGCCATCGCAGCAATCCCGAGTCCGTCACGACAAACTTATTTTGCATGCAGATGCTCAAAAAACTGGCCAGTCGTTGATCAACCACCGCCTTTTCCGCCTCGGTGTAGGCGTTCCAATCGATCACCTCATGACTAAAGCGCTTGCAGCCCCGGCACACAGCATCGCCGATACCCGTGGAACAGACGCCAATGCAGGGGGTTCGCACTCGCGTCTGCCCCAATGGGGCCGTTCTGGAACTGGAAGTGTCTGCCATGTTGCAAGTCTAGGGTATGGATTCGATGAATGCACAGGATCATCAACCACGAATGTCATGATTCCCGGTCACAAGCTATACTGCGCCCCGAAAATTATCCCACGCTGCAAGGAGTGCACCCGTGCTTGAAGCTTATCGCGCCCACGTTGACGAACGCGCCCAACACAATATTCCCGCTAAGCCCCTCACCGCAGAACAGGTGGCCGAGCTCATAGAGCTGATCAAAAACCCACCCGCTGGCGAGGCGGATTTTCTGCTGGAACTCCTGTCCACGCGGGTCCCGCCCGGCGTTGATGAAGCCGCCTACGTCAAGGCAGGTTTCCTGTCTGCACTGGCGAAAGGCGAGGCCGACTGCGACCTCATTAGCCGCGAGGATGCGGTAGCGCTTCTGGGTAACATGCACGGCGGCTACAACATCGAGACCCTCGTGACATTACTCTCAGACGAGGCGCTCGCCGCAGCGGCTGCAAAGCAACTAAAACACACACTCCTGATGTTCGAGGCTTTCCATGACGTGGCGGAGCTGGCTAAACAAGGCAACAGCCATGCCGAGTCGGTCATGAAGAGCTGGGCTGAAGGTGAATGGTTTACCAGCCGTGAGGCCGTGGCTGAATCCATCAAGATGGTCGTCTTTAAGGTCACAGGAGAAACCAACACCGACGACCTGTCGCCGGCACCCGATGCCTGGTCCCGACCCGATATCCCGCTCCATGCCAATGCGCTGTACAAGATGACACGGGAAGGTCTGGAACCCGATGATCACGGCACGACCGGCCCGCTCAAGCAGATTGACGCCATCAAGGCTGCCGGTCTTCCCGTCGCCTTTGTCGGTGATGTTGTCGGAACCGGCTCGTCCCGTAAATCCGCCACCAATTCGGTATTGTGGTTTTTTGGCGACGATATTCCGGGCGTTCCCAACAAGCGCGGTGGCGGTGTCTGTATTGGCGGGAAAGTCGCGCCTATTTTCTATAACACCATGGAAGATGCCGGCGCCCTTGTCTTTGAAGCGCCCGTGGACAACTTACGCATGGGGGACGTTATCGAAATCCGCCCCTATGACGGAAAAATACTGAATGAAAGCGGCGACGTCGTCTCTGAATTTGCGCTGAAATCCGACGTCCTCCTGGATGAAGTCCGGGCGGGAGGTCGCATTAACCTGATTATCGGGCGCGGTCTGACAGCGCGGGCACGGGAGGCACTGGGCATGGGCGATGACGCCCTGTTCCGCAAGCCCGAGCAACCCGAAGATACGGGCAACGGCTTTACGTTGGCGCAGAAAATGGTGGGGCGTGCCTGTGGCGTGCCAGGTGTCCGTCCTGGCACCTATTGTGAGCCACGAATGACGACTGTGGGCTCACAGGACACTACCGGACCCATGACGCGTGACGAGCTTAAAGATCTCGCCTGTCTTGGATTCTCGGCTGATCTGACCATGCAGTCCTTTTGCCATACGGCGGCGTATCCGAAGCCCGTGGATATCGACACCCAGCACACCCTCCCCGATTTCATTATGACCCGGGGCGGCGTTTCCCTTCGCCCAGGGGACGGCATCATCCACAGCTGGCTCAATAGGATGTTGCTGCCGGATACGGTGGGTACGGGGGGAGACTCCCATACGCGATTCCCCATGGGCATCTCCTTCCCGGCGGGCTCCGGGCTGGTGGCCTTCGCCGCTGCCACGGGGGTCATGCCGCTGGATATGCCTGAGTCGATCCTGGTTCGTTTCAAAGGCGAGATGCAACCGGGCATCACACTTCGTGATCTCGTTCACGCGATCCCCTACTACGCCATCCAGAAAGGGCTGCTGACCGTTGAGAAAAAGGGCAAGAAGAATATTTTTTCCGGCAGAATTCTTGAGATCGAAGGGCTTGAGAACCTGACTGTGGAGCAGGCATTTGAGCTCTCCGATGCGTCGGCGGAGCGATCCGCGGCTGGCTGCACCATCAAGCTGGGCGAAGAGACGATCGCAGAGTACTTGCGCTCCAATATTGTCCTGCTGCGCTCCATGATCGCAGAGGGCTACGGCGACGCCCGAACCCTGGAGCGTCGCGCCCGCAAGATGGAAGAGTGGCTGGAAAATCCGGAGCTCATGGCTGCAGACCCCGATGCGGAGTACCGCGAGATTATTGAGATCGACCTTGCTGAGGTCAACGAGCCGATCGTGTGTGCACCCAATGACCCAGACGATGCCCGCAAGCTTTCCGAAGTGGCTGGCGATAGCGTTCAGGAAGTGTTCATCGGCAGCTGCATGACCAACATCGGGCATTTCCGGGCCGCGGGTAAGCTGCTCGAAGCGCACGGCAAGCCGGTTACAACACGCATGTGGATCTGTCCGCCCACACGCATGGACGAGCACCAACTGATGGAAGAGGGCTATTTTTCCATCTTTGGTCGTGCCGGAGCACGTACTGAAATGCCCGGCTGCTCGCTGTGCATGGGCAACCAGGCCCGTGTTGAACCGGGCAGCACCGTGCTCTCAACGTCTACGCGAAACTTCCCCAATCGACTGGGTGAAGGCGCCAACGTTTATCTCACGTCCGCTGAACTCGCCGCCGTGGGGGCGCTGTTGGGCAGACTGCCCTCTCCGGCGGAATACCTGGAGTTCGCAGGGAAGATTGATTCCATGTCCGAAGAAATCTATCGCTACCTGAACTTTGATCAAGTCATCGAATTCCAGCAGCTTGCCGAGGAAGGTCAGCGAATCGCAGCCGTACAGATCGACCAGGTCGCCTAAAGAACGCTGGCCGGGCGGGGCCTGATGGCACCCTGCCCCGCTGGCGATCAGGACGGGGGGTTGGACTCCCCAGACAAGCTGCCAAAGGGAGGGGGCGGCTGATCGAGGGAGTCTGAGAGCTCATTCAGCAGGCCATAAAGTAACTCGAGGTTCTCCCGACCGAACTGATCCTCGATGTAGCGATAGCGCGCCTCAGATTCAGGGGCGAGCTGGGCGATCAGGTCTCGACCATGCTGTGTAATTGAAATCAATGCACGACGACTGTCACGATCGCAGGGTTGCCTGAGGGCAATACCCCTGCTTTCCAGATTCTGCAGAATGCGGCTTACGCTGGGTCGAAGCAACGAGCAGGCCCTCGCCAACTCGCTGATATCCTGGGCGTCACGCTCCGCCAGGGCACGCATCACCCGCCACTGCTGCGTAGAGAGATCATGGGCCCTTAAATGGGGCACAAAGGTCCTCAGAACCGCCTCGTGGGCCTTCAGCAGGCTCATGGGCAACGACCGCCCGAAGCGGCGCATGCTTTCAGGAGCCGCTGCGGCTGGCTGGGCAGCGTTTGGGTTTCGACGGGTTGGGGCGTTCGCCACTGGTTTTCTTTGCTTGGACATGGCGCAAGCATATCAGGATGCGCCTATCGACGACCGCCTCAATGTCAAACTTATGGCCGCTTATGGCAATGAATTATTCCTGACTTCTTTTAGGATCAGATGTTGACCGAACAGCGAGCGCATCATGGTCGAGTCGTCTGCACCGTCGAAGGTGACGTCCAACCACAGTCTCCCCCGAGCCATTGACCTAATGGATGAACTCCAGGCCGGCACCCTGACGGCTGTGTCCCTCCTCGAGGCAACCTACCGGCAAATTGGCGAATACAACCCAAGGGTAAACGCCATCTGTACCCTCACGCCCCTGGAGCAGGTTTTACCCACAGCCGAAGCCACTGATGCGGCGCGCCGTCAGGGAAAGTTATTACCTCCTCTCGCGGGTCTGCCCATCGCCGTCAAAGATCTGGCCGATGTGAAGGGACTGCCCACTACAATGGGTTCTCTCATTCTCGCGGGACAGCAGGCCACGGAGGATGCCTTATTCGTCGCCCGACTGAGAGCGGCCGGGGCCATCATCATCGGGAAGACAAACACCCCCGAATTCGGGGCGGGCTCAAACACGTTTAACCCCGTATTCGGCATGACGAAAAACCCCTACGACTTGAGCAAAGTCGCCGGGGGGAGCTCAGGGGGTGCCGCTGCTGCACTCTGCACGGGTATGGTGGCCCTGGCCGACGGTTCCGATATGGGCGGGTCCTTGCGCAACCCCGCCGCCTATTGCAACGTGGTCGGCCTCCGGCCCAGTCTCGGACGGGTACCCTCCCCACCCGTGACAATAGAGACTTTTGCCCGCATGTCAGTGGAAGGCCCGATGGCTCGCACAGTGGAGGACTGCGCACTGATGCTGCAGGTAATGGCCGGGGCTGATCGTCGCGATCCGCGATCGCTGGAGCTTTCGCCATTAAAGATCGGCGAATCCCTGTCGCGGTCTATCACAGATCTCCGACTGGGATGGGCCCCCCAACCGGCGGGACTGCCCATCGAACCCGCCATTTTAGAGGTGCTGGGTTCTGCCGTGCAAAAGATGTGGCAGCTGTGTCCCGCGATTGAAGAGATCAACCTCGAGTGCCTGAAAGATGCGATGTCGGTTTTCAGCACCCTGAGAGCCGCCGCCTTCGCGCAACTACTGGGCGATCTGTACCAGAGCGAGGGCGATCGAATGAAAACCACGCTTCAGGACAATATTCGACTGGGACTCGCACTTTCCCATAAGGCGGTTGACGACGCTGAAAAGGCGCGCCTGACAATGCTGGCCGCGCTTGATGGACTGTTTGATCGCTTTAATTACCTGCTGTTACCGGTGACGCAGGTCATGCCCTTCCCAACTGATTTGGAGTACCCTGAGTCCATTAATGGCCAGCCCATGTCGAGTTATATTGAGTGGATGTCGAGCTGCTGCATAATGAGCCCCTTTGGCTTGCCCTGCCTGTCCGTCCCCGCCGGGTTCAGTCGTGATGGCCTGCCGGTGGGCCTACAGATCGTGGGCAGGCCAGGGGACGACTGGGGGCTGCTACAGGTTGCCTATGCTTTTCAGGAACACACCCACCATTGGCAACAGGCGCCACCCATGCTGAGGGAAGCCGCCCGTGAAGTGGGTTGAGCGCTTTCAGGAAATTATTGAGGATAAACTCCCCGATCCCCTGACGTTTGCCCTGGGGCTGACGGCTTGCATGGCACTCATGGCGCTTGCCCTCACCCCCACGCCACCCGCGTCCCTGCTGATGAAATGGGGAGACTCACTAAGCTCCCTGCTCACGTTCACGATGCAGATCGGGCTTACCATCATTCTCGCCTATGTCCTTGCGCAGACGCCGCCCATGCAACGGGCTCTGATCCGACTGGCAAGATTGGCGAAGACGCCGACACAGGCTTATGTGCTGGTCATACTCACGGCAGCCGCCTTTTACCTGATCTCCTGGCCATTGGGGCCCATCACGGGTGCCCTTGTGGCGAGGGAAATTGCCCGGGAAGCTGTCGCCCGCAACAACCCGGTACATTTCCCCCTGATGGCGGCCGGGGCACTCAGTGGTTACGCCGTTTGGGAGATGGGTTATTCCTCCTCCATTGCCCTGGCTGTAGCCACAGAAGGCAACCCCACCCACGAGGTTATCGGCCGCCTGATTCCAATTCAGGAGACGCTGCTCACGCACTGGAACCTGTTGTCGATACCCGCGACGCTGGCCGTCATTATCGCGACGGTCCTGCTACTGCACCGACAATTTGATCTCAAGGCGCCCCACATACCCGACGATTTGGTCATGCCCCTTGAGGCTGCACCCAGCGAGCCCGCTGCAGAGCATTCTGAAGGGCGGCGCTATGGGTCGTTGCTGGCCGGATTGGCCATCGCGACCTATGTCGTGGGCTGGTTTATTCAGCGGGGACTCTCTCTGGAGCTGAATATTGTCAACTGGACTTTTCTGGCTGCGGGGCTATTGCTGGTTCGTTCGCTGCCTCACTACAGCGCACTGTTTGCCGATGGCGCCCGAGTCGCGGCCCCAACCCTGCTTCAGTACCCGCTGTATGCAGGAATTATGGGCATGGCCATACAGAGCGGTTTGGCGCAGCAATTTACAGCCGGGTTGGTCACCGTAGCGAGCGACGTCACACTGCCCATCATTGCTTTTCTGTCCGCGGGCCTGATCAACATCTTCATTCCATCCGGAGGAGCTCAGTGGGCGCTACAGGGCCCAGCATTTATTGAGGCCGCGAAAATCCTGGAGGTAGACCTCGGATTAATTGCCATGTCAGTGGCCTACGGTGATCAGTGGACCAACGTAATCCAACCCTTCGTGGCTATCCCATTACTCGCCCTGACCGGGCTCCGACTCAAGCATATTTTTGGATTCGCGCTCGTACTGTGCGCCACCACCAGCCTGCCTCTCATGGCCGGCCTGACCCTGGGCAATATGACCTGACCCACCTTTAGTACCACCGGTCCGGGCAGCATCCGGACCGGCTCCAGGGCTTCGGGCTGATCAGCGGATGGCCCGCCGCCATTGACCACTAATCCGCTGTTGACCTCCGGTTATCCCAGCGCCTTCAGCAACGGCTTGGCCTGATCGACAGCCGCCTGCTGATGGGGCTGTAAGTCTTGACCGCCCAAACCCGCGTGCAGAGGAAGGAACGGATCTTCCGTCCCTGTCCGATAGCCTGCCAGTGTCTCCATAACCGCCAGCCCAAAAAAAGGAACTGTCCAGCTGTTATAACCGCCCTCGTGGGTCATCAATAACCGCCCATTGCAGTGGCGCTCGGCCGCCGCGATCAGCTTTTCTGCCAGGCTTCGATAACCATCACTGTGCATCTGCATCCGACCCAGCGGGTCGTAAGCGCCGGCATCAAAGCCACTCGGGACAATAATCAGTTCAGGGGCAAAGCTGTCCAGAGCCGGCACCACCACTTGATCAAAGGCCGCTTCATAAGCACCCACGCCCGATCCCGGCGGCAGCGGTATGTTGATATTGAACCCCTCTCCAGCGCCCTCACCCACCTCATGGACATGACCCGAATCGGGTGGGAAACAGTTGTCCTGATGCACCGATATGGTGAGCGCACGGGGGTCGGCGTAGAAGGCGCTCTGGGTGCCGTTGCCGTGGTGTACATCCCAGTCGACATAGGCAATACGTTCAATGCCCAATGTCTCAAAAGCGTGGAAGCCGGCCAGTGCCGCGTTGCCAAAAATACAGAAACCCATGCCCTCGCCGGCGATCGCATGATGCCCCGGCGGACGCACCAGGGCGTAGGCATTGTCGATGTCCCCGGCCACAATGGCCTCCAGAGCAGCCAGCACACCCCCCGCTGACAGCATGGCGATCTCATAGCTGCCCCGCCCCGCCGGCGTAAAGAATCCCGCATCGCCACCGGTGCCGGCGCTGATTTCCTGAACGTTCTTGAGATGCTCAGGGGTATGGAAGCGCAGAATTTCAGCCTCCGTGGCGGCCCGGGGCTTGATGTGGTGCACCACTTCGCCCATGCCACTGACTTCCATCAGATTGCGGAATCGGCGCTTGGTCTCCGGGTTCTCGGCATGAACATCCGGTTGTACCGGATTGCCATAGGGCATAGGGCCCGCGTAATTACCGGTGTCGTGCCACATGTACAGTTCATGGCATACAAAGCCGGTTCGTCGTTGTGCCGTCATGGAGTGTCTCCGTTGCTTGTCTTATTGCCCCGACCAGACCCGGGGCCGACGCTGGCGCCAGGGATTGGCCCGCTCCATCTGCGCCGCCAGTGCCAGCAGCAGGCTATCGTTGCCGCTGGCAGCTGACAACATCACGCCAATGGGCAGACCGCCCTCGCTCAGTGCGAAAGGCACCGCCATGGAGGGTTGCCCGGTCATGTTGTAAAGATGGGTGAAGGCTGAAACCGCCTTGAATCGAGCCGTATAGGACGCCAGGTCATCCCCATCCCGATAGGTGATGGCATCCAGCGCTGGCGCCGGCGTCGCGGCAACGGGTTGCAGTATGAGGTCGTAGCGCCGGTGGAAGCGCGCCAGGTCAAAGCCAAACTGATGCATCAGCTGCAGCGCACCCGCCACATCTGCCCCGGTGTATTTCGCCCCTTCGCGCCGAATCATATGGGTCATGGGCTCCAGTTCTTCAGGGGCTATTTCACGACCCCGGCTCAGTGCCACATAATCCAGCCAGGCGGTCATATCGCTGGCAATGAGGGTGTTCTGCACCTGATTCAGCAGCGCGTAGTCGGTTCCCGGAGCCGCCTCCTCTACGGTATGCCCCAGGGATTGCAGTAGCTTACCCGCCGCCACCACCGCCCCTCTCACCTCAGGGTCCAGTGTTACAGCGGGTTCTGTCAGGTTCAGCGCCACCCGCAGCGGTTTCGAATCGACCAGGGTGGCGGCAAAAAAGCCGGTGTTCGTCAGGCCCTGCCCGTAGGGTGCACCCGGTTGGTAACCGGCAATCGACTCCAGCATCAGGGCACTGTCCCGCACCGTTCGGGTCACCACATGCCCTACGGACATAC
>JAKMEU010000407.1 GCA_022425845.1 Luminiphilus sp.
TTGGGTACAAAATAGAAGGTGTGCTGGAAGAGGCCGCCCTCGCTATGGAGGCTCAGCGAACAACGCATTTCAGTGAGCTGGCCTCCAGTGCTGCGCACCAGTTAAATCAGCCGCTTCAGAAGATGCGACTGTACCTCGCCAACGCCCAGAATCGCCTTCGGGTGCCGACCCTCGATAAGGAGATACTGGGTGAGAAGTTGCGCGGTATCGACGAGCAACTGTCGCGGGTTTCAGAAATCATTGAGCACCTCAGGGAATTCGGTCGTCCCATTGAACCCCTGAAGGATGGATTTCAAGTGGGAACGGTGATCGAGCGCTGTCTCGAGTTGTCTCGGGGCAACTTAATTGAGCGGGGTATCCGGGTCAGCCTCGATTGCAGTTTGACTGATCAACTGGCCAATGGTCATCCACTGCAAATAGAAAAGCCCCTGATTGCACTACTCAATAACGCGCGGGAGGCCGTCATAGAGGCAGCGCCGGCCCGGGCTGAGATCAAGGTGGCTGTTGTTCTGATGGATCAGAGCAGGGCCAAAGTCACCGTCTCCGACAACGGTCTGGGCGTCACCACAGAACTGAAAAAGCGTATTTTCGAACCCTTCTTCTCAACCCGCGACGAAGGCAAAAATGTGGGTCTTGGCTTGCCAGTTGCGCGGGCGATGATCGAGGATTTGGGGGGCCGTATTACGTTGGATCGAGAGGGTGACTGGACGGTTGCCACAATGGTTATTCCACTTCGCGAGGAGAGCTTGCAGGAGGCTGCTTCATGAGCGATGGGGTTGGCGTCAAGGGCTGGCTGACTGGCGCGGGTTTATGCGCGGGTAGCCTTGTCCTGGCCTATCTGCCCGCGCCGGGAATGGGACAGCTGGTCGCTCCAATTTACGCCGCCCCCCTGATTCTGATGTCCCGACTGCTGCCAGCAAAAATGGTGCTGGTACTCATGTTGATCACGGCGGTGCTTCTTTACTTCTTTGTCACGGGCCATTTTTTCGGACCTGTTTGGTCGTCGATATTATTCCTGCTCTTTATAGCGGTTGATTTTGTGTCGCTGCAGTTCGCGCGTCGTCGGGATTTGTTATCCATTGATCTGGCGGCGGCGCTGCTGCTTTGTTGCACTGCGTTGTTGGTAAGCAGAATGTCTGCAACTGACGACCCTGCGGTGGTTGCTTATCAGGTAGCAAACTTTGGGTTGGGTGCAATGATCAGTGCTGTGATGGTTGCATTTCTGGGAATGCCCGGCATGCCGCAGGTGACAAGAGGGCAACTGGGTGGTGAGACAAAAGCCACCCGATCTTCGCTGACACAGATCATAGAGCTTTCCACTTTCACTGCTGTCTTGCTGGCGCTGTGCGTGGGTCTCTGGGTTGTCGATGCTCAGGCGGCGCCGGTGTTGGTGGTGTCAAATCTGCTGTTGGCCTGTATGGTGTTAGTCCTGACCCGGGCTGTTTTTCACGGCTACATTGCGCCTATGCGGCATTTGGCTCAAAAATTTGAGCAGTGGCGGGCGCTCAGTGCCCGAGAAGGGGGAAGGGGCGCCGTGTTGCAGGCCGTCCTGCCGGAAGACCTGTCGGGCGTTAAGGACATCTGTGACTTACAGGAGAGTTTTTCGGTACTGACCAGGGACATCATCAATGGCGAGCGCAGGTTGTCTACCATTGCAGCCAATTATGATGAGCTTCTGAGGTCTCTTCCGCTGGGTGTCTTGGCCATTGACGCAGGATCTGAGGTGCAGTTTCTGAATGACGCGCTCAGTGAAATAACCAACCACCGACAGGATGCCCTGGCCAGCCTGCATGAGAAAGCGGCGAATATGCTTGCCGAGCAGAGCATGGTGGGAGAGTGGCAACTGGTGCTGCCCGGTGTACCGCCCAAAAGTTTGCTGTTGGTGGTAACACACCGGCTGGACGAGCGAGGCCAGGGGTCAGGCTTATGGGCCATTGTTACTGATATTACAGAACAGAAGCACACCAATGCCCAACTCATTCAGGCGGCAAAGCTGGCGACGCTGGGGGAAATGTCGACGGGCATGGCGCATGAGTTGAATCAGCCGCTTAACGTGATTTCACTCGCCGCCAGTAACCTTCGATTCTCGCTGAATAAGGCCGACAGCAAAGTCGCCACTGCTAGCATTGCGAAGATCGAGCGCATTGAGGGTGCGGTGCGCAGAGCGGCTAACATCATTGATCATATGCGGGCCTATGGGCGCTTATCGGGCGAGGGTCTGGCACCCGTGGAACTCGGACAGGTCGTTGCAGGAGCCTGCAACCTGATTTCTGAGCAGCTTAAACTGGCCAATGTGCGACTCAACAACCATTTCCCTGCAAATGGCGGCACGATCATGGGCAATAGCATCCAGTTAGAGCAGGTGCTCATTAATCTGATTAACAATGCCAAGGATGCCATCACAGCAAACGCGGACGCCGGAGAGGTCCTGCTTGATGCGGAGTTTACCGATTCAAGAGTGCTTCTGAGGGTGTCCGACGATGGGGGCGGTATTCCCGAGGATGTATTGCCACATATTTTTGAGCCTTTTTTCACAACCAAGCCGGTTGGGAAGGGAACCGGGCTCGGTGGATCGATCAGCTATGGCATCATTCGTGACATGCAGGGTGATATTTGGGCGGAAAATTTACCCCAAGGCGCTCGAATCACGGTAAGCTTACCGCTGTTGCAAAGTAAATCGCAGATCGCCAAACAAGAGCGATTGGCCATGAATGGACTGGACCCGTGAAAGCATTAATTGTTGATGATGAGCCTGATATCCGCGAGGAACTCGGTGAATTTGTCGAGCAACTTGGGCTGTCCGTCGAGTTGGCCAGTAACGGCGAGGACGCCCTGAATAAATATTTCGCTGACCCAGAAATTGGGATCATTCTCAGTGACTTGATGATGCCTGGGCTCAATGGTCTGGACATGCTGGACAATATGAACAGTGCCCCGGGGGCCGACCATAGGGTCCGGCAAGTCATTTTTATGACAGGGAATGGCGATACGCAGTCAGTTATTCGCGCGATGCACCTGGGTGCGACCGAATTTCTTCTGAAACCTGTGGATCTGGACCTGTTGGAGCGACATATCATGGGGGCGAGGCAGCAAGTAGCTGCTGAACGTGCCCGCCGTGCCGAGGCCGCTTTGCTCAAGGAGCAGGTCTCTCTTAACGAGGCCGAGATCTCCTCCCTCAGTCGCAATATTGAATCGGCTTACGCGGAGGCGCTGGCCTGCCTTGCGGCGGCAGCCGAGTATAAGGACCCGGAAACTGGCCAGCACATTACCCGCATTGGTGAATATGCCGCGGTGCTGGCAGAGGAGATGGGCTGGACCCCAGAGTGGCGTGAAATGATTCGGCTGGCCGCACCGCTGCATGATGTGGGTAAGGTGGGTATGCGCGACTCCGTGTTGCTGAAAGAGGGGCCCCTCGACGAAGAGGAGGCCCGCCACATGCGCGAGCACCCTGAGACGGGCTACCGTATTTTGTCTGTCTCAGACTACCCCACCATGAAAATGGCGGCGCGGATTGCCCGATGTCATCATGAGCGTTGGGATGGTACCGGTTATCCCCGCGGCCTCACGGGCTCGGAGATACCGGTGGAGGCTTCGATTACCACATTGGTTGATGTATACGATGCCCTGCGTTCCGAGCGGCCCTACAAGCCCGCTTTTGATCACGAGAAGGTAATGGACATTATTCTCAATGGGGACGGGCGAACCGAGCCGGGTCATTTCAGACCTGATGTACTTGAGGCTTTTTCGGCCGCCCAACACAAGATGGCTGAGGTTTTTGATCAGCTCAAAGACGAATCTGTTGCTAGCCCTGATTCAGACCGGCGAGAGGTCCTGTAATGAAAATGTTGATAGTGGAGGACAGCTCTACCCTCTGCGCTATCTATGAGGCCTATCTTGATGGGACGGGCTACGAGGTCCAAAGCGTCGAAACATTCACCGACGCGCTCATGGCGCTCGAGGCGCTGAAGCCAGAATTGATTTTGCTCGATATCGAACTGCCTGACGGCAATGGTCTCGATTTGCTTGCAGAGACCGTCTCGATGACGCCTCAGCCTGCAGTGGTGGTCATGACAGGCCATGGCATGGAGTTTGCCGATCAGGCCATCGAGCGAGGCGCCGATGACTTTTTGAACAAGCCCTTTGACGCCTCCCGACTCAGGGTGACGCTGTCCAATGCCGCCCAGCGACTGGAACTGAGTCAAAAGCTCAGTAAGTTGGGAGAGGCCCGAGAGCGATTGGGTCCTATGATTGGTCGCTCCACCATCATGCAGGCCGTCTACACGACGATTGAGTCACTTGCCTCCAGTCGTGCCACGGCCCTCATTACTGGGGAAAGCGGAACCGGGAAAGAACTTGCAGCCCGGGCAATACACGATCTTTCCGCCCGCGCCCCAAAAGCGTTTGTAGCGGTTAACTGCGCGGCAATTTCTGGAGACTTGATTGAATCCGAGCTTTTCGGCGAGGCAGCAGGCGTCAGAGGCAACAGCCACTCTCGGGATGGCTTGATTCGACAGGCGGACGGAGGAACGCTGTTTCTCGATGAGGTCTGCGATATGCCTTACGAATTGCAGTCGGTGCTACTGCGCTTCATTCAGAGTGGCACGTTCAAGCCGGTGGGCAGCGATACGGAGCTCACCGCAAACGTAAGGATTTTAGCCGCCACCAATCGTGACCCCCTGTTTGAAATGCGTGAGGGCCGGCTGCGCGAGGATCTCTTTTATCGCCTCCATGTGGTTCCATTGCGCGTTCCTCCGCTCCGGGAGCGGGGCGATGATGTTGTGCTCCTTGCTGAGCAGTTCCTTAAAAATTTCGCGCGGCAGGAAGAGCGTAAAGTCAGCAACTTCTCTGAAGATGCCCGGCGCGAATTCAGGCGCTATCCCTGGCCGGGTAACGTGCGCCAGTTAGAGAACATTATTCATCGACTGGTGCTGATGGGTGCTGGTGAAACCATCGGTTACGACGACCTGCGTCAGGCCATTTCGGACAGTGACGTTGTTGATGGTAAATCTGTGGCGCCGCGTGCGGTGGTGATTGCACCGCACGAGGGACGTTCCACCCAGATCGAGCCGCTTTGGCTAACTGAAAAAAGAGCGATTCAGGTTGCTATCGATGCCTGCGAGGGAAATATAAATCGCGCGGCCGGGTTGTTGGAGGTGGCTCCATCAACTATTTATCGAAAAATTCAGGGTTGGAAGTCGTCGGGTGAGAACTAACGCTGGGAGCACGCTATGTATGGAGTAATCAACAAGTCTCTTCGCGACATGGTGATTGAGCAGTTTGGCGAGCCCAAGTGGAGCGAAGTGTTGCAGCGTTCGGGCGTCCCGGACGATAGTTTTCTTGCCATGCAGTCCTATGATGATGACGTCACCTACAAGCTTGCACAGGCCTGCGCTGACGAAATGCAGATTGATTTGACCGACGCGCTGCGCGCATTCGGGGTGCATTGGGTTGAGAACACCGTATCCAAGCAGTACGAAAGCCTCATGCGGGCAGCGGGTTCAGACATGCTGGGTTTTTTGGGTAACCTGAACAACTTACATGACCGCATAAGCTCCACGTTCCTGAACTACCGTCCACCAGCGTTCGAGGTCGGCGACCGATCGGGGAATGAAGTGGAAATCCTGTACCTGTCTGAGCGAGTCGGTTTAACGCCTTTTGTTGAGGGTTTACTGCGTGGTCTGGCTGATCGTTTCAATCAGGAAATGGAGATTGTCGATATTGTCCCGCAGCAAGTTTCGCAGGGTGAACAGACACTCTTCAAAGTGCGGATGGGCCAGCAGTAGGAGCCTTTAGGGCGTGAACAGTCCCGACCATTTTTGGCTCGAATTGCAAAAGCTTTTCACCGTGGTGGCACACGTTAATCACTCTGGCGCCCTGGTCCGGGCGAGCCCACTCTTGACAGACCAATGTGGCTGGCACGAAAACGAGGCCGTCAACTTCTTCGAGGCTTTCTCCTTCAAACGCCCCACGCCATTCGACGGCAGCTATGCCGCAGCGGAGCGTGCTGTTGGCC
>JAKMEU010000005.1 GCA_022425845.1 Luminiphilus sp.
ATTCAGCACCTATTATTTTTCGAGACGACCGTGCAACTAGACCTGTTATTTGAATTTCTCGGCCAGCAATGGCTCCTCGCGCTGGCGTTGGCGTCTACGCTCGTCATGCTTTTTTTGCACGAGTCGCGTAAGGCGGGGCCCGCGGTGACACCCCAGCAGGCCATTAACCTCGTTAACAGCAGCGACGGTATTTTTTTGGATATTCGTGAGAGTGCCGAATTCAACAAGGGTCATATTGCCGATGCCCGTCATATTCCCCTGGCACAGCTTGGCACCCGTGGCGCTGAGCTGGCGGGGTTTGAGGACAAGCCAGTGATCGTGGTGTGTCGACTTGGACAATCCGCAGGGGCGGCAACGCGGCAACTGCGGGAGGCGGGCTTCGGCGGAGCCCAAAAAATGGCTGGGGGTATGATGGAATGGAATGCCATGAAGTTACCCGTGGTGAGTTCCTGATGCCTCCTGTAACCGTCTATACCACCCGGTGGTGTCCTTTTTGTATTCGCGCAAAGATGTTGCTGAGCAACAGGGGCGTTGAATTTTCTGAGGTCAAAGTGGATGGCGATCCGGCGCTGCGTGCCGATATGGCCCAGCGAGCGGGTCGCACCAGTGTGCCTCAGATCTGGATTGGCGAGCATCATGTCGGCGGTTTTGACGATTTAAATCTTCTGGAGCGGCGCGGTCAGCTGGACGACCTGCTGTCAGGCCAGAATTGACGGGTTAGACTGCGCCCCCCATATTCTTTTACACCAACACAGCTAACGAAGGAGATATTCCATGGCTGAAGAGCAAGCCGCGGCAGATAGCCAGGCACCCCAGCAGCAGTTTACGCTGCAACGGATTTACACCAAGGACGTCTCATTCGAGTCGCCGTCAACCCCGGAGGTGTTCCGCAAAAGCTGGCAGCCTAACGTCAACATTGATCTCAACACGAAGAGTGCCCGGGTCGATGAGGAGGGTAATCACGAGGTTGTCCTGACACTGACTGTTACTGCAAAAATGGAAGATGAGACGGCTTTTCTCGTCGAAGTACAGCAGGCGGGTATCTTTTTTGTAGTTGGGATTGAGGGCGAAGCCCTGCGCCAGGTGCTGGCCACCGTGGGGCCCAATATCCTCTTTCCCTATGCCCGGGAAAATATTGACTCCCTGGTCGTGAAAGGTGGCTTTCCCCCGCTGATGTTGTCACCTGTGAACTTCGAAGCCCTGTATCGACAGGCGCTGGCCAACCAGGCCCAACAGGAGAATGCCGCCGCACCGGCGGAGGCACCCGCAGAGTGACTTGTCAGGCACCCCCAATGGGGGTGCCTTCGTTTTCCAGTTCCTTGATTTTACGCGTGAGCGTGTTCCGTCCCCAGCCAAGCGTTTCGGCCGCTTCAGCGCGTTTACCTCCGGTATGAGCCAGAGCGGCTTCAATCATGATGCGTTCGAATTCCGGCAGTGCTTTTCGTAGCACGTTGGACTCACCCGACGCGAGCCGCTGTTGGGCCCACACCGCCAGTGTTTCCTGCCAGCTCGGTGCGTCACCCGTGGCGGAGGGCTCCGAGGGCTCCAGAAGTTCGGGAGGCAGGTCAGAGGGGTGAATTTCACGTCCAGCGGCCATCACCGTGAGCCAGCGGCAGGTATTTTCTAGTTGCCGTACGTTACCGGGCCACGGGAGCTGGCAGAGCAGTCGTGATGCCTGCTCCGACAATACCTTGTTTTCTACGCCGAGCTCGTTGGCCGCTTTGCCAAGGAAAAACTGCATCAGCTTGGGGATATCTTCCTTGCGATCAGCCAGCCTGGGCAGGTGAATCCGGATGACGTTGAGACGATGAAAAAGATCTTCCCTGAACTGCCCATCACTCACCAGTGCTTCCAGGTTTTGATGGGTGGCTGCAATAATCCTGACATCGGCTTTCACCGGTGTGGCACCGCCCACACGAAAAAACTCCCCATCAGCAAGAACCCGAAGTAATCGGGTCTGTGTCTCGGGCGGCATATCGCCTATCTCGTCGAGAAAAAGCGTGCCTGAATCGGCTTGTTCAAAACGCCCGATGCGTCGATTTGTTGCCCCCGTGAAGGCGCCTTTTTCGTGCCCAAATAGTTCGGACTCCATGAGCTCCCGTGGGATGGCAGCCATGTTGAGCGCAATAAAGGGTTGGTCACGCCGTGGGCTGTGACGGTGCAGGGCGCGGGCGACGAGCTCTTTGCCGGTGCCCGACTCGCCGTTGATGAGGACGGTAATCTGGCTGTGGGCGAGCCGGCCAATGGCGCGAAAAACCTCCTGCATGGCAGGGGCGTTGCCGATAATTTCGGCAGGTTTGTCGACCGGGACGGCGGTGGGCGCTTTGCGCTCCTTGCGCATGGTGGGCGTGCGCATCACCGTCGAAACAATCTCATCCACGTCAAACGGCTTCGGAAGATATTCGAAGGCGCCTTCTTCGTAGGAGGCCACTGCGCTATCGAGATCCGAGTGAGCAGTGGTAATGATCACCGGCAGCCCGGGATGGGCCTGACGCAGCCGGCTCAGCAAGGCAAGGCCGTCGATGCCCGGCATCCGAATATCACTGATCACCACATCGGGCGCGCCAGTGGCCATGGCTTCAAGGAGGGCTTCCCCGGTTTCAAAACTTTGGCAGGCGAGCCCCGCCTGGGCCAGCGCTTTCTCCATGACCCATCGTATTGAGCGGTCGTCGTCGACGACCCAGACTGTTCGGTCACCAGACACGATTCAGGTCTCCATGGGCAGCAGTAGGGTGAAGCAGGTGTCGCCGGGCTTACTTTCGCACTGGATAAGGCCGCCGTGTCGATTGGCGATCATTTGGGCGATCGACAGCCCCAGGCCATTGCCCTTGGTTCCCGAAGTCACCATGGGCAGGAACAATTGATGCAGTAGGGAGTCGGGGACACCCGGACCCGTATCGATGATGTCGATACTGCAAACCAGCTTGTGGCGCTTGCCTCCCAGGGTGTACTGGCGCCTCGCACGGCTGCGCAGTGTGATCCTGCCGCTTCCTGACATGGCCTGGCTGGCGTTACGCGTGATATTCAGTATGACCTGGGTCAATTGGTCTGGATCGGCTTCAAACTCGGGGAGGGATGGATCATAGTCACGCTCTACTGCTATGGCCCCATCAGACTCCGCCTCAGTGAGTTGTCGTACCCGTTCCAGTACCTCGTGGATATTCATTGACCGGGTGGCCAGGCGCTCCCTCGGCCCCAGCATTCGATCAACAAGGGTTCGAAGGCGATCCGCTTCCTCGATGATGACGTCGGTGTATTCAGTCAGCTTGCTGTCATCCAGCTCCCTCGCCAACAGCTGTGCGGCACCCCGGATACCCCCGAGTGGGTTCTTGACCTCATGCGCAAGTCCCTTGATCACCTTCCGCATGGACTCCTGGGCTTCCCTGACATGGGCGTCTTCGCTGATGGCGTTCAGCCGGTCTACAGGATTCAGCTCAAGCAGGAGTCTGGGTTGGGTGTGTGAGGGTAGGGGGCTGACGATGAGATCTACGCAATACTGGGTACCACTGTGCAGCACCATGGGCATTTCGCGCTTTACTGTTGCGAAGTGTTCACTTTGGACCTGCAGAAGCAGGCTGCGCCACTCGTCGTCGAGATCAACCAGGCGCTCAAAATGCATGCCGCGAGTTCGTTGGATGGACGCCTCGAAAAGGGTTTGGCCAGCGGGATTAAGGCTAATGACCCGCCACTCGGGATCTAGCATAACGACTGCGGTGGCGAGGGCATCAAAGATTGAATCTTCAACGCCCGGCGCGCTGTGTGGGGTCAGGTGACCCAGCCCATGGGAGCCCGCAGAGCTCACCGGATTGAGGGCCTCATCACATAGACGGTGACAGGAACGGACGTATCGACCAGCTGGCCGCTGGCGTTGTAACGTTCTAGGGTGAGTTGATGCTCGCCCCTGAAAACGTTGCGCAACTGCCAGCTACTGCCGCGCTGGGGTTCTCCCACGGGTTCGCCATCCATTTTCAACAGTGCCCGTTCATTTGAATTCAAGGGCGGAGACAGCACGGCAGTGACGGCAAAGTTACCCGGACCCATGGGAATGGTGCTGCCATCCGTCGGGCTGGTAATTGTGCTGCTGTATCGCGCCCGCGGCTCTTCAGGTTCCCTGCTGACAGTTGCTGGGGGAATATGAGGCGGGGGCTGCGCACTGTTGGTCGTTCCCAATTGCACCTCCTCAACGCCTGCTGCATCGGCTTCTGAAGGCGGCTTGTCACTGAAGACGACCTTGCCGTCCTTGTCCTTGTATTGATATATGTCTGCATATGCTGGTGCTGGGCCGTTCAGCACAAGAATGCCGATGACCCCTGCGCAAACCCAGAAGGTATATCTGTTCATCTTTCCAGCTCCAATGGTTGGCCCGAGTACAGCTTGCACCGATTGGGCACACTGAGCCAGCCAGAAAATGCCGTGTGAATGATGGTCTGGTAGCGCGGTCCCGCAGGCTGCGTGCTTGCGGGACCGCAGTCCGGACAGTTACACCGAGTAGTACATGTCGAATTCGACGGGGTGCGTCGTCATGTTGAGTCGCTCGATTTCCTCACGCTTGAGTTCGATGTAAGCGTCAATCATGTCATCGGTGAAGACGTCGCCACGGGTCAGGAACTCGCGATCCGAATCGAGGGCCTCAAGTGCCATCTCCAGGCTCGAAGCCACGGTGGGAATGGCCTTGGCCTCTTCGGCTGGCAGGTCATAAAGATCCTTGTCGGCGGCGTCACCGGGGTGGATCTTGTTCTGAATGCCATCGAGACCCGCCATCAGCATGGACGCAAAGGCGAGGTAAGGATTCGCTGTTGGATCACCAAAACGGACCTCGATACGCTTGCCCTTGGGTGAGGGCTCGTAGGGGATACGAATCGACGCAGATCGGTTGCGCGCTGAATAGGCCAGCATGACCGGGGCTTCAAAGCCGGGTACCAGTCGCTTGTAGCTGTTGGTGGAGGCA
>JAKMEU010000019.1 GCA_022425845.1 Luminiphilus sp.
TTTCAGGACCAGCCAGGGCGCCGCCCGGCGCTTCTGCGCCCTGCCCATCGTGGCCGCCATGGGACTGATGGCGTTGGCCATTTCCCACGCCGAGGTGCTCGCCAACTGGTAATTACCCTGCATCGTCGCCGCAAAGCGAATGAAATCAAGGGCGTGTCCCCCATGAACGCGATGTGACAGGTTGTAAGTGCCCTCGCTGGGTAGCGGCTGATCGCCCCAGATGGCAGCAAACTCCTCGTCTACGGCCAAAGACCGACGGTTGTTGGCGATGGCACGGGCGTAATCTCCAACCCGTATAAAAATATGTGCAGGCATATGGACGACATGGCCGCCGATTGGAACGGTTGCCTCCAGAGCGTTGGCGGAAACCATGGCACGCTCAGGATTCCGGGACGCCTCAATCAGATGGATATGCAAGTGATAAACTCCGGGATGGCGCTGGCCAGTCGCAATGACGTGCTCCAGCGCCTCGGCAACACGCAAGGTTTCACCTTTGGGTTCCCCTGCACTATCCCAGTAGTCCCAGCGCCGAATGGACATGAAACTTGCGGCATAGAGCGCCGCGATATCCGGATCATCAGGGTGCTCCTGATTGAGCCCGCGCATGGCCGACAAATAGGCCTGGTCACGTGCCAGGGGGTCTGGGATAGATTCATCATCATAGAAAACGAACAGGGCACGTATCAGAGCCTCCTCTAACGCGCCGGCCCGCTCAATGCGCGCCATTGCCTGCTCGATAGCGGCCTTACCGATTCCGTTGGGGTCATCTGGCATACCGGCGTAACGCGAATTGGGGTTGGGTCCCGCGGCATGGGCCAATCCCCAGTACGGCATGGGGTTATCCGGATCAATACGGGATGCCTCCTGGTAAGAGGCGATGGACTCGGGAAAATAAAAGGCCCAGGCGAGACGCAGGCCCTGATCAAAGAAACGCTGGGCCACTGGGTCTAGGGTCTCGACGGCACGACTGTAGTCTCCCGACCCGGGTACCAGAACGGCCAGGGCATCATCGGAGGCACGCGCGCTGGCCGTCGATTGCTTTTCGTTCTGACTGTCGGTCGGCTGCCCGCAGCCCATGAGAAGGACCGTCACCAGCGTCAGTCCAAACGTGGCCTGAACCATCCAGCGACGCTGACTCCGTGGGTATCTTTTATCGCACATGGGTAGAACTCCCAATCTGCGGCCGTCTGACCGCCGCTAACTTCAATGCACAAGGCTGTTTTACGTCTCCGGAAAATACTCCCGGTGGCAACCCGCTCTTAAGTCCGGTTTTTGCAGACGTCATAATGCCCGCAGGGCCCCCAAGCTACCATGGTCGACGGCCGTTATTGGAGGAACATCCGGCCATCATCTGGACTCCCGGACCACAGGACCCCAACTTCGTCGTATAGTCTCGGGCTTGTCATTGGAAAATACAGCGCAGGATGCCGCCCATGTGTAAGAACAGGATTGAGAGCTTCAAAACCTCACGCACGCAGTTGAACAAAGCGAGTCGGCTTGCCCTGCCGATGTTGCTTGGCGTCTTTAGCCTTGCACTGGGTGGTTGCGATGGGCAACAGGACGATAACAAACCCACGTCTCGCTATGAGGCCACCATCACAAGGACGAGCTACGGCATTCCGCATATCACCGCCGACTCATGGGGGGCACTGGGTTTTGGAGAGGCCTACAGCGCGGCGGAGGATCAGGTGTGCAACATGGCCATGGCACTCACCCAGTCCCGGGGAGAAAGCGCCAAGGCATTTGGTGCTGGACCCAACAGAGAAAATGTCGCCCGGGATATCGTCATCAAAGCGCTGGGGATGACGGCACAGGCACCCTCGATACTGGCACAGCAAAACGCCAGTATCCGGGAATGGATCGAGGGATATACGGCGGGTTATAACCAATTCCTCGCCGAACACAGTGAGAACCTGGGGTCCTGGTGCCACGGAGCGCCCTGGGTTCGCCCTGTCACCACTGACGAGTTCATGGCCCAGTACCTGACCCTTCTGTACACCCTGCCACGGGTGGCCGGCGCCTTAATGGCGGCCAGCTTACCGCTACCCGACACCCTATCCAGTCAACCCTCGGCCCTGGTCACCAAAGCGCCTGCCCTGCTTGCTACGTTGAACGAGCTCAAGCAGGAGGGTATGGGGTCGAACGCCTGGGCCCTCGCCTCAGAGAGGACCGAAAACGGTCAGGGTATCCTCCTGGCCAATCCCCACTACCCCTGGTATGGCATAGCCCGCTTCTGGGAAAAACACCTGACCATACCCGGTGTCCTTGACGTCTACGGTGTGGGGCTCATTGGCGCACCCGGAGTGACCCTGGGCTTCAATGACGCTATCGGCTGGTCGCACACGGTTTCCAACTCCAAACGAACCGTGATTTACCAGCTTTCACTCAATCCGGATAACCCGAAGCAGTACCGGTGGGGAGACGACTGGCGTGAGCTCGAGCCCACTCCGGTGACCGTGGAAGTCAGTGTTGATGGCAAGGTCAGCACGCTGGAACACACCCTTTGGGCGTCGCACCACGGCCCTCTGATTGCGCTGCCGGGACTCGCAGCAACACCCTATACGGTATTCGCAATCAGGGACGCCAACGCGGGCAACACCCAGACACTCGCGCAGTGGCAGGCCATGGCCCAGGCAACGAGCATGGACGATCTTATCAACGCTCACCGTCGGTACAATGCCATGCCCTGGGTCAATACCATCGCGACCAGCGCCTCTGGACGGGCGGTTTACATCGACAACTCCAGCGTGGGGGCGCTCAGCGATGATGCGATCAGGCAGTGGCAGGGAGGCCTGGAAGCGCTCCCCAAACTCCGATATCTCTACCTAACCCAGGGTCTCGTGATCCTCGATGGCAGCCAGGCAATGAACGACTGGTTGGCGACGGGGGCACCCGTCCCGGATACGGAGCCTTTTGAACGCAGGCCACTGATCGAAAGCGATCAGTATGTCTTTAATGCCAATGACAGTTACTGGCTTAGCGATCCAGGCAATCCGGCCCTTCCCGTCTCCCCGCTTTACGGTCCCACACATTCGCCCCGCAGCCTACGCACTCGGATGAACATTGAGTTGCTCAGGTCTGACAGTCCCATGCAATACGCGGGCCCGGACGGAAAGTTTTCGATCACAGAGGTGCAGGCCGCGCTATTTGGTAACGACAGTCTTGCGGCGCAACTGCTCCTTCCCGATCTGCTGTCCAGCTGCGAAGCCGGCCCTTCGGGTGCCGTCGCAGGCCAGACTGTCGATTTGACCGCCGCCTGTTCTGTACTGGCCAGATGGAACAAAAAAATGGACCTGGATTCCAAAGGCGCCGTACTGTTCAGGGAATGGCTGACACGCTATCCGTATGAAGACACCTACATTGGGGGCGCACTTTTCCTAACCCCTTTCGACCCCGCCCTGCCCGCGACCACGCCCGCAGGTCTCGGTGATTCGGAGATCGCGCTCAACCGTCTGGCCGAGGCCGTTGCTCTGCTGGCCAAGGCAGGCATTGCCCTCGACACACCCCTCGGCGATCTACAACGCGGCCACAGGATGGATGAAATAATCCCCCTGCATGGCGGCAACAGGTATGAAGGTATTGCCAATTTGCAGGTCACCAACGCGCGCGGCAGTAATCAGCCGACCCATCCTGTGTTTACGGGGAGCACGACATTTGTCGGAGACAGCAAGACGCTATCTGAGAGCGGTTACAACATCCTGCATGGATCCAGTTTCATCATGACGCTGGGCTTTGATGAGACCGGACCCACTGCGGAAGCCATTTTGTCCTATTCGCAATCTGGGGACCCGACCTCCCCTCATTTCACCGACCAGACGTATCTGTATAAAGACAAACAGTGGCGTCCTATCCTCTTTAGCCCCGACGCGATTGCAGGCAATACCCTGTCAACAAGGGTATTGCGATCGTCACCCTGTGTC
>JAKMEU010000024.1 GCA_022425845.1 Luminiphilus sp.
GTTTCCAAGTGCCGTCGCGGTACTGGCCCATCTGGTACTTGACGGTATAAACCTTGCCGTCCTCGCCGGACACGCGCTGAATCACAGACGCCACCCGGGTACTTTGGGGCGAAAAATCGCTCTGGCCCAGTTCGACGTTATACCCCCCAAACGCAAGCAACCCGCGGCTGTAGGTACTCACCATGCCGACCCGAAGAACCTCCGTAAAGTTGTCAAGCTGGGTTCTCAACTGCTGCTGGCCCGCCTTGTCGAGACTCTTGTAGCGGTCGCTGCTGGCGTAGCTCCCCATGACGCCCCGGGCAAAACCGCGGAAATCCACTACACGATCCAACTCCCTGCCAACTGCCTCGATATAACGGTCTGGATCCTCATCAAAATAGGCCGGCGCCTCCCGCACCAATTCCATGATCCTGTCGGTTGCCTCTGCAACAACGGCTCTGGGCCCTGAGGGCTCAACCGTGTCCTGTGCAAGTAGGCCCACCGAAAAAGCTGCCAGCACCAACCCAAGGATTCGCGCATGCAGGCGCGCTCCCTTATTTCGACTCGTCAATCCGTTGCTCATCAATACCTCCATTGAACATCCCGCATTAGGATACAATCGCGAGGACCTGTACCCAACAAAGAGGGATTACCCATGCCGCGGCGCATCATACCTGATCTGCGCAGGCAACGTGTCGAAAGGGTTCGGGAAGACGCGCTGCAGTCGCCGCGTTAAAGGACCGAGATGACGTTGAATTTTGTTGTAATCGCTCTGGGGCTGTTGGCTCTTCTCTGGAGCGCAGACCAGTTCGTAGAGGGCGCTGCGGCCATCGCCCGAAGCGTGGGCATGTCCCCTTTGCTGATTGGCATGACCATCGTGTCCGTGGGCACATCAGCACCTGAAATCCTGGTTTCTTTGATGGCCGCCCTTACGGGTTCCGGGGAGCTCGCGGTCGGCAATGCGCTGGGGTCAAACATCGCCAACATTGGACTGGTGTTGGGTATAACCCTGCTGATCTCGCCGATTGTCGTAGGCCGAACCACGGCCTTTATAGACCTGCCGATTCTCCTGGGTGTGATCGTTCTGTGTGGAATATCACTGGCGGATGCCGTGCTGTCACTGGTCGATGCCTCACTACTGACCGGCGCCCTGTTACTTTACCTGATCCGAATTGGCAGTCACCTGCGCAGACCGGATCCCAACGACACACCCGCCACAATGCCCGAAATGCCGATGATGCGAGCGGTCGGCGTATTTTCCATGGGGCTGGTGGTGCTCATCACAAGCTCCCGCGCCCTGGTCTGGGCGGCCGTGAATATTGCAGAGGGCTTCGGCGTGTCCGAGCTGGTCATTGGACTGACCATTGTCGCCTTCGGGACCAGCTTGCCCGAGTTAGCCGCATCCGCCGTCAGTGCGATTCGGGGTCACGCCGATATCGCCATCGGTGCCGTTGTCGGCTCCAATATGTTCAACCTTCTGATCGTTCTTGCACTGCCCGGTTTCTTTGAGACGCTGCATCTCTCTATTTCTGACATTCAACGTGACCTCGGTACGGTATTGGCAACAACAGTCGCCCTGACCTTGTTCATATGGCTGGGCTGGCGGAGGGATGTGGGTCATGCGCGACTGGGACGCAGGGCGGGCTGCTTATTCCTGGCCATGTTTGTGTTTTACTACATCTGGCTTTTTTATTACGTGCCCCAGGTCTGATCATCATGCTTGACGACAACGCACTGTTGGACTCCGCCCGACGCACCCTACAGCTGGAGGGTGAGTCGGTAATGCAGCTGGCAGAAAATCTCGACTCCAGCTTTGCCAGCGCCTGCACCCTCATGCTGGCGACCGAAGGCCGGGTTATCGTCACCGGCATGGGCAAGTCCGGCCATATAGCCAATAAAATAGCGGCGACTCTGGCCAGCACGGGGACACCTGCTTTCTTCGTTCATCCCGGCGAAGCGTCCCATGGTGACATGGGGATGATAACCGGCCGGGACACGGTGCTGGCACTGTCCAACAGCGGTACGACCCCAGAATTGCTGACGCTGCTTCCCCTACTCAAACGGCTGGGAGTGAAGCTGGTCAGCATGACCGGACAGCCCGACTCGACCCTCGCCGAAGCCTCGGATGTACACCTCTACGCTGGCGTTACGACCGAAGCCTGTCCACTGGACCTGGCGCCGACTTCCAGTACCACAGCTGCGCTGGCTATGGGGGATGCTCTGGCCATAGCCCTCCTGGAGAGCCGCGGATTCACAGCAGAGGACTTCGCTTTTTCACACCCGGGCGGCACCTTGGGCAAACGGCTGCTGCTGCGGGTTGATGATCTCATGGCAAAGGGGAACGACATACCCCGAGTGCCCTCCACCGCCACACTCGCCGAAGCGCTGATGGAAATTACCGCCAAAGGGCTTGGTATGACCGTGATCAGTGATGATGGACAGCTGATGGGGATATTCACCGACGGGGATCTGCGGAGGGCTCTTGATGAGCGGCCAAACATAAATTCTATTTCCATCGATACCCTGATGACAGTGGGGGCAGCGACACTGCCCGCCGGGCACCTGGCAGCCGAGGCCATGCACATCATGGAGCAGCGAAGAATCTCTTCCATTGTAGTAATGGATGAAAGAGACCAGATTGCAGGCGTCATTCACCTCATGGCCCTGTTGCGGGCTGGGATCAGCTGATGGCCGCTCTGCATGCCATTGCCGGCCAACTAAAGCTCATTGCCCTGGACGTAGACGGCGTTATGACGTCGGGCGCCGTCACTTACGCCAGCGATGGAAACGAGTACAAGTCCTTTTGCATCAAGGATGGCCTTGGAATCAAATTACTGCAGCGCGCGGGGCTGAGAGTGGCTATCGTGACCGGACGCCGGTCCCACATGGTCGAGCGCCGTGCGGAAGAATTGGGTATCACAGATCTGATACAGGGCAGAGAAGATAAGCTGGCGGCCCTCTCCGAGCTCACTGAAAAACTGGGGCTTACACTGGGCGAGGTTGGCTACATGGGTGATGATCTACCCGACCTCGCCGCCATTCAGGCCTGTGGGCACGGCGCCTGTCCGGCCGATGCCGTCAGCGCGGTGATTCAAAGCGCTGACTGGGTGGGTAAGAGGGCAGGAGGCCAGGGTGCTGTTCGGGAGTGGGCAGAGGCTCTGCTCGAGGCGCGGGGTGAATGGTCTGAACTGCAGAACGCCTTCCGCCTGTGAAACTGACGTTTTCATCACTGCTGCTACTCGCGACCGCTGCTTTTTTCTGGGTCACCATTGGCCAGGGCGACTCTGTGTTACCCGTTTCCACCGACAGCTCGGAAACCTGGACCGAAAGCTATCTGACCAACGCGGAACGCTGGAGTTATGACGAGTCTGGCCGGCGCAACCAGTACCTGACCATTGGCAGCGGCATCACCTACCACGGTGACCCCGCCACGTATCTGGAAGAGCTCGCATTTTCAGGCCCTGACGAAAAGGGGCGTTATTGGCAGATGACCGCAAATGCCGGCAAGCTGCACCCGCATTCCCAAGAACTTATCCTCATGCAGGGAGTCCAAATCAGTGAGCGGGGCGGTGAAGCAAACCTGGACACACCCAGACTACGGTTGCTGTTGCGGGAGGAGCGAGCCGTCAACCAAACGCGTGTTCGCCTGACAACTCCCTCCAGCACGACAACCGCCAGGGGAATAGACATCGATCTAAAATCTGGCAGGGCCGAGTTATTGAATGACGTCGAGACAGTCTATGTTGAATAAGCAAAGGGCCTGGTCCACCGCACTCGCGGTGGGCGTGCTGGCGTGCTTTGGTACATCCAACCTGTGGGCACTCCCCGAGGACCGCAGTCAATCGATTCGCATAACAGCGGACTCGGCTGTTCGGGATGAGCGGGCTGGAGAAACACGGTACGAGGGCTCGGTAGAACTGACCCAGGGGTCGCTTCGCATTCTGGCTGATTCACTCACGCTTCAGCACCGGGGAAATGAAACCCAGTTAATTACGGCAACCGGCTCACCCGCGTCACTGCAACAAACCCCCACCGTAGATGATCCCCCCGTGCGGGCAACGGCCGATATGATCGAATACGATCAGGGTGCAGACACCGTAACCCTCACCGAAAACGCCAGGATTGAGCAGGATGGTGCCATTGTGACGGGAGCCGTGATTAACTACGTACTGGGTGAGCGGCGCGTGACGGCGACCGGCGCCACTGAGGCGAAAGATAGCGGGTCACAGCGGGTTGAAATGGTCATTCCCCCCGGTGCCATGGAACGCTCCGGCGGATCTGAAAACTAGCCATGCCAAACACACTATCAGTCCACAACCTGGCCAAGGCCTATAAGGGCAGGCCCGTTGTCAAAGATGTTTCACTGACCGTGAGCTCCGGAGAAATTGTCGGTCTACTCGGCCCAAATGGCGCAGGAAAAACCACCTGTTTCTACATGATATTGGGCCTCGTTAAGGCAGATGCGGGGCAGATCATGATGGATGAGCAGGACCTGACATCGCGCCCAATTCATCAGCGCGCCCGCGCCGGCATCGGTTACCTGCCACAGGAGGCATCCATTTTTAGGCGGATGTCCGTCAGGGATAATCTCCTCGCGATTCTCGAAACACGAAAAGATTTGGAGCGATCACAGAGAGACCAGGTCTGTGATGAGCTGCTGCAGGAATTCAGCATCAGTCATTTGCACGATGTCCTTGGGCAGGCATTGTCGGGTGGAGAGCGGCGTCGCGTGGAAATCGCCCGGGCCCTCGCGCTTGACCCCGCGTTTGTCCTGCTGGACGAACCGTTTGCCGGCGTAGATCCCATTTCCATCAATGACATCAAGGGTATCGTCAACCATCTCAAGGACCGCGGCATCGGGGTTCTGATCACTGATCACAATGTGCGGGAGACGCTGGACATTTGCGAGCGGGCCTACATTGTAGGCGAGGGCCACGTGATTGCCTCCGGGGACCCGGACACGGTCCTCGCAGATGCCAAAGTCAGGGCGGTTTATCTCGGTGACAGCTTCACGCTGTAGGCTGAACGCAGATCGCCCTTCCGCCTTTTCCCTGGGTCCCATTCTCGAAACCTGACACCTCAGACAGCTGCACGTAAGCAATTAACGCGCCAATCATTGCGGGATACCGCTTGGCGGGGCTACACTGAGGACTGTCGCGTTGTAGTTTGCGCCTTCGAGAGGTGTGATGAAGCAGTCACTGCAATTGAAAATGGGCCAGTCGCTGGCGCTCACCCCCCAGCTCCAGCAGGCCATTAAGCTTCTGCAACTCAGCACCCTGGATTTACAACAGACGATCGAGGAAACACTCGAGTCCAATCCGCTCCTGGAAAGGGAAGAAGAGGACCAGCCCCGGGAGCCAGACGCCGACGTTGACTTCGCCGAGGCGATGCCGGAGACCGAGGCCAGTGACGAACTGCCGGTCGATACGCGCTGGGAAGATTTGTTGCCCTCTTCTGCCCCCCCTTCCTCGGCGGGTGACAGCGATGGCGGTCAGTTCGCAGAACGGGATACTGAGCCAGAAACGCTTCAGGACCAGCTGCTCTGGCAACTCAATCTGACGCGATTTTCAGCGACAGACCACGCCATAGGCCGCGCCTTTATTGACGCTGTCGACGCCAACGGCAGATTGACACAGACGCCGGAGGAAATTCTGGATGCCCTGCGTCTGCCAGAGGTCGAAATCGACGAAATACAGGCCGTGCTACACCGGCTACAGCACTTTGAGCCCACGGGGGTCTTTGCCGCTGATTTGCGCGAGTGCCTACTGCTTCAGCTGCGACAAATGGCTGTCGATACACCGCACAGAAATACAGCCGGAGCGATAGTCAACAGGCACCTGGAGAGCGTAGCCACGGCAGATCCCAGACAGTTGTCGAGGCGCCTGCGAACCACGCCAGAGGACGTGCTGGGGGCCCTGAACCTTATTCGCTCCCTCGATCCGACGCCTGGCTTCTCTGTGGGAGAAAGCACCACCGAGTACATCGTCCCGGACGTTTTTGTGAAGCGAAGCAATGGTCACTGGCGGGTCGAACTGAATCCCGATATTGCACCGCGTTTACGTATCAATGCCCACTATGCAGACCTTGTGAAACAGGGCTGTTCTGCCAGCGACAAGTCCTACGTACAGGACAATCTGCAGGAGGCCAAGGTCTTCATGAAGAGTCTGCAGAATCGAAATGAAACACTGCTCAAGGTGGCCAGCAAGATCGTAGAACATCAGCGCGACTTCCTGGAACACGGTGAGGAAGCAATGCGGCCCCTGATACTCGCTGATATCGCGCAGCAGATTGAGATGCATGAATCGACGGTATCGAGGGCAACAACGCGCAAATACATGCACACCCCAAGGGGTATTCATGAGCTCAAATTCTTTTTTTCCAGCCACGTTGCAACCACCGAGGGCGGCGAATGTTCCTCTACGGCGATCAAAGCCCTCATTCGCAAGCTGATTCAGGCTGAAAATGTCAAAAAACCCCTGAGTGACAACAAGCTCTGCTCACTGTTGGAACAGCAGGGGGTTGTCGTCGCACGCAGGACGGTAGCCAAATACCGGGAACAGCTCCACATCCCACCTTCCAACGAAAGAAAGCGGTTAGTGTAAAAGAGCGGTAGTTTGTTAGACGTTTTAGAAAGAGAGGACAAGCAATGCAATTAACAGTAAGCGGACACCATATCGATGTAACAGACGGACTTCGCGGTCACGTCCAGGACAAATTCGGAAAGTTGCAGCGACACATTGATCACATAACCAATGTTGAAGTGACGCTGGTTGTGGAAAAGGCCAGTCACAAAGCGGAAGCCACTTTACACGTATCGGGAGCCGACCTTTTTGCCTCCGCTGAGAGCGGTGATATGTATGCAGCCATCGACGCCCTGGCGGACAAACTTGACCGGCAGATCATCAAACACAAGGAAAAGCAGCGGGGCCACTAAACCATGGGGAGCCTCGACAATCTGCTCACCCCCCAGCGCGTCCTGTGCCGGCTTGATGCGGTCAGTAAAAAGCGTGTCCTGGAACTCACGGCGCAGCATATCGCCCGCGTCGAGCAGGAACTGGAGGAAAACCAACTCTACAGCAGCCTGCTGGAGCGCGAGCGTCTGGGTACAACGGCGCTGGGTTCCGGAGTTGCTGTGCCCCATTGCAGGGTTAGCGGGCTGACAGAGCCCCTGGGCTGCCTGGTCACCCTCTCAAATGCCATCGACTACGATGCACCCGACGGGGCGTTGGTAGACCTGTTGTTCGTTCTTCTCGTCCCCCCCGACGCCAATCAGGCACATCTGGATCTACTGGCTGAGGTGGCGAGACGATTCTCGGATACGCGCTATTGCCAACGGCTGCGTGAAGCAACCGATCTGGAAACGCTTCTGCGCTGTGCGGTTACGTCAGAGGCCGCATAACGGTGGAACTGGTCATTATCAGCGGCAGGTCCGGCTCGGGTAAAAGTACTGCCCTCCACCAACTGGAAGACCTGGGCTTTTATTGCGTCGACAATCTGCCCGCGGCGCTGTTACCCACCCTGACGCTACAACTGGAAAAAGAACATTACGAGAGTTTCCGAGGCATTGCGGTTTGTATTGACGTTCGAAACAGCGCAACTGACCTGGCGCAAGTGGCCAAGGTGATTGAGGCACTGCCGGAGTCCATCAATAGCCAGGTGCTCTTTTTGAATGCCAAGCCCAGCGTGCTCACACAGCGGTTCAGTGAGACGCGTCGGCGTCATCCGCTGAGCGGCGATCGCTACTCGCTACCGGAAGCCATCGCCCTCGAGAGCGAATTACTCGAAGGTTTGCTGCAGGAGGCGGACTGGGTCATTGATACCAGTGACCTGACACTCTACGACCTTCGCGCCCTGATCTCTTCGCGCCTGCAACCGCCCAATCGTGAGGGTCTATCCCTGTTGGTCGAATCCTTTGGGTTCAAGCGCGGCGTGCCCACCGACGCCGATCTCGTGTTTGATGCGCGACTCTTGCCCAACCCCCATTGGGAAAGCACCTTGAGGCCCCTAACGGGCCGCGATACGGAGGTCGCCCAGTTTCTGGAGGCGCACCAACAGACCGGCCTGTTTGCTGATGACATCAGCAACATGCTTCTTCGGTGGCTGCCCCTGTACAAAGAGTCGCAGCGCAGTTACGTCACGATCGCCATTGGCTGCACTGGCGGGCAGCATCGCTCTGTTTATATCGCAGAGCGTATTTTCAGGGATCTGAAGCAGACGTATGCCGAAGTTCAGATCAGACACAGGGAACTCAGTCGTATGGCCACGGGATGATTGAGGAGACCGTTACCATCATCAACCGGCTGGGATTACACGCCCGGGCCGCAGCGCGTCTTGTAGATTGCGCGGCACGCTTCAGCAGCGAGACCCTCATCGAAAAGGACGGCAAGTCAGTCGATGCAAAGAGCATTATGTCCGTCATGATGTTGGCGGCAGGACAGGGAACACGACTCAAGCTTCGCGTCGAAGGTTCGGACGAACAGGCGGCCTTTGAGGCTATAGCCGCGCTGATAAATGACCGCTTTGGCGAGCCCGACTGATCGCACAAACCAGAAGTTTGCCGCGGATTAGCCACGTCATATTCACCCTCTAACAGGGTGCATGCTGTCGTACTGTCGCGGATAATGCGCGGCTGTGAAGGGAGGGCTGGCCGTGAATACCTCGGTTACAACAGAACAACAGCTCGCGCAGCTCGATCGCGCCCTGGATGCCGGAACCCTGCGGGACGTGGCCGGCATGGTGGGCGATCTTTCTCCCGGGGACGTTGCCCACCTGATTACCTCCTACCCACCCAGAATCAGGCAGGTGCTCTGGAGTCTGCTTGAGGCCGAGCAGGAAGCAGACGTACTCAACGAACTTCCTGAAGAACTTCGCAACCAGTTTCTCGTCGAGATGGAGCCCAGTGCGCTGGCCTCCATCGTAGGACAACTCGACGATGATGATGTGGCCGACATTCTCCATGAATTGCCCGAGTCCATAACGGAGCAGGTTCTGGGCATCATGGATGAAACCGACCGGTCGCGTCTGGCCACCGTATTGGCGTTTCCCGATGACGTCGCCGGTGGCCTGATGAGCACCGATACCATCACCATACGGGCGGACCTGACCCTTGATGTGGTGATGCGCTACCTGAGGCGGCACGCCGAGATACCGGAAAATACGGACAGCCTGATCGTTGTGAATCGGGAAGATCACTTCGTTGGTATTCTGCCCATCAGGACCCTGCTGGTGTCTGACCCCCAGCAGTCGGTTCGAGAAATGATGCTCACCAATCGCGATGCCATCCCCGCGCTCCTGCCTGCGGCTGAGGTCGCACGACTGTTTGAACGAAACGACTGGATCTCAGCGCCCGTCATTGACGAGCAGAACCGACTGCTGGGACGTATCACAATTGACGACGTGGTGGACGTAATCCGGGAAGAAGCCGATCACTCCCTCACGTCACTGGGCGGCATCGCCGATGATGAAGATACCTTCTCTACCGTTCTTCAGACGGCACCTCGTCGAGCGCTATGGCTGGGCATCAACCTGATTACGGCATTTATCGCCGCTTCGGTCATCAACGTGTTTCAGGACACCATAGAGAAGGTGGTCGCCCTGGCGGTCCTGATGCCCATCGTGGCGTCGATGGGCGGTATCGCCGGGACCCAAACACTGACCGTTTTGATCAGGGGCATTGCCATGGGTCAGTTGAACAGCCGAAATCAACGCTGGCTGGTCGGTCGGGAGGCCATGGTCGGACTGGTTAACGGCGCCCTTTGGGCACTTGTAGTCGCAGTCGCAGCCTCCCTGTGGTTTGACGACTGGACGCTGGCCGTGATCATCGGGGCAGCAATGATCATCAACCTGTTGACAGCGGGAGTCGCCGGCGCGCTTATCCCCCTGACACTCAAGCGTTGGGGTATCGACCCGGCACTTGCAGGCGGCGTCCTGCTGACCACAGTGACCGATGTCGTGGGGTTTTTATCGTTTCTCGGCCTGGCCGCCGCGTTCTATGCCTGATCATCCCGTAGACGACTCCGATTGGGACAGCGAGGAAGAGCGCCCCAGCAAAAGCGCCCGAAAGCGGGCCATGACGGCGCTGCAGGATCTGGGCACCCGTCTGGTTGAACTCACACCGGCCCAGCTCGCGCAAATTCCGATTGATGATGATCGCCTCAGCGAGGCGGTCCTTCAAGCGCGCAAAATTTCACAGCATGGGGGGCGGCGGCGTCAACTCCAGTACATTGGCAAACTGATGCGCGACATTGATGCCGCGCCGATTCAGGAGGCGCTGGATAAACTGGACGGCTTGCATCAGGAGGAAAGCGCCCGGTTTCATCAACTTGAACAATTGCGTGACGCACTGATCAGTCAGGGTGATGCTGCAATGGGTTCAGTTCTCGCCGTATTCCCGGAAGCGGACCGACAGCATTTGCGCCAACTCGTCCGTCAACTGGATCCGGACGGACCGCGGGCAAAAGAACAGGCGCGAAAATTATTCCGTTATCTCAGGGAGCTTCAGGAAGCCTCGGGTTCCGATTCCTGAGCATCCTCCGACGCGCCCGAATCAGGGGCAGGGACAGGCGCCGGCCGCTCGGCGGCATCTGAACCGGCGTCGAATATCCGAACAAATCGAACCTCGGGATTGTCCAGATCACCCTGAACCGCATAGACACCGCTGCTCAGACTCACCATTTGGCGCTCAAACACCTTGCTGAGCAAATACGCCCCCGCCGCCACAGGCAAACCGCCTACCAGAGCCGCCATCCAGGGGATATTTTCCACGAGCGGCAAAGTGACCACCAATTCACCGTCAATGGTCTCAGCCATGAGGTCGATCTCACTGGAGAAGTTAAAACCGCCGCCGGTGCCACGAATATCAAAGCGTGGAATCTCAATACCCCCCGGCGTGAATAAAAAATCACCCTCCGCAGCGCGAAAGGTCACACCGGGATCAAAGATCCTCGTTACATCTGCGCGCCCGAAAAGGCCCGCAAGATTAAGAAGACTGAAGATTCGCACAGCACCAGTGGCACCCGGTGACACCGGCAGAAATGACCCCTCCTGCAGCGTCAAACGGGAACTACCGGATAGCTCAAGTAAGCTGATATCAGTCGGCCCCCCCGGCCATGTCAGGTTCGCTGTCAGGTCACCTGAGCGCGTTCTCGCCAGGGGCGCGATGGATAGCTCATTGAAGGTTCGCTCCAGATCGCCAATGCCCGCATTCAAGGACAGCCGCGTGGACCAGTCATCGGTTCCCTGCTCGGACCAGGTAAGGCCACTCCCGTCCAGGAATTCAAGCCCGGCAAGCTGCCCCCGCAGACCATCAATAACCAGTGCATCCGATGCACTTTGCAAACGGAAGCGAGCGGCCCCCAGGGCATTTCCCCGGTAAGTCAGGTTCGCCACCGTCACATCCACTGGCACCGGCAATTGCGGCGGGCGCCTGGCAAGCCTTTCCGAGTCGTCGGGATAGTCATCCGTCGCTACGGTGTTGAGACCACTCAGTTGATCGTAGTCGAAGGCATTGATGATCAGGGCGATTTCCCGATCATCATTGGGGAGGGTCAGCTCCGCGTCCAACCATGCTGTATTGAGGCCCAGTTGGTACCAACCGGGATAAGGCGTCACGTCGACCGTGACATCCTCAACGGCAATCGTCCCGACAACGACTTCTGCAATGCCAAGGGTTTCCACACGCAAAGGCCATGCGTCCGATTGCTTGTCACCACCCAACTCCAACGCCTGAATGACCCGTAGCCAGGGATCCAGTTCGATACGCTGTAAATCGCCAAAGAGCCGGATGCCGTCATCCCCCACCAGAGGCAACCGGGCGGGCACAAGACTCGGCGTAACATCGACAGTGATACCGGAGATGGCAGCCTCGGCGCGGTACAGCCGCCCCTGACCTCGTCCACTCCAAAAGATGTCCCATGGCTCGCTCGGGCCTGTGCCCAGCCTCACCTTCAGTGGTGCGGGATCGGCCGCTGCCTTACCCAGGGGCGCCGGCAGTTCTATGGCCAAACCCTCTAGCGAGCTAGTGACCTCGACCTGCGCACCGTCGACCACGGATATCGCGACTTGTAGCTCCGTACCCCCAGTGAGGGGTTCGATGGATTTGCCTGTTTCTAACGCAGAACCCGCAAGGGAATGACCCCAGGCGACCAGGTTGTCACCGGATACCCTCGAAGAAAAGCGCCCCTCAAAAAGCGCGCTGGACTGCAGGTTGGACTCTCCCCTGCCAATGGCAGCGACCAGAGGCTGGTTAAACAAAAGCCCCTCAAGGTCACGGCTGACAAAGCCATCCCGCAAGTCGAAGTCCAGCCCGCCCGAGACCTCATCAAGCTGCAGCGACAAGACGCTAGACGCGACGCTCGCCCCCAACAAGTCGGTGGCGACAGCCACCTCAAGGCTTGATTCGGGCGATCGAAAATTAAGCTGAAGATCCAGCTGACCTTTGGCGCCTCCCGTCAGCTGCAGGTCGTCCAGCACCCCGCCGGCAAGTTCGTGAACCGGGCTCTGCCTGAGCAGCTCAAGCCCTGAGCCCCCGTCGCCCGCAAAGTGCCCCGCCACCATCAGCAGCCCCGAGTCAGGCGCCGCGTCGACCGCCACCGAGACATTCTGCACTACCATGCCACTGATAACCCCGGTATCACCCCACACGCTGACTCGATCGGTATCAATCAGTAATGTACCCGCCAGATCGGTGACCGGCGGCCAGTCAGGTTGGAAGCGAACCTCGGCATCGGCTACTTTCCCCGCCAGTTGCATGCTCTGACGACCCGAGCCAAAGGCTTTGAACTCGCCTCTCCAGAGAAAGCTGGTGTCAAACAGTTGCCCGGCGCCCAGTGCCGCATCCAGCCACGCAGAAAGCGCAGGCGGCACTTTGTAGGGGACGTAGTGATGCCGGGCCGAAATCGATGCGGCGGGCACACCCACGTCAAGATACATCGCCACGGGTGACGCAGCTTTTTGAGCAGGCGTGAGTGGCACATCAATACCAAACAACACGTTGGCGTCATGGGTCGCGTGACCCGCCTGTAGTATGCCGTCATAAAGACGAAGCACACCGCCATCCCAGCGAGCAGACAGGCGCCCCATTACCGTATCAAGTTCGATGGGCGCGCTGTAGACACGCGGCAAATCGAGAGTGAAGTCCTGTGTCTGAATCCAGGCTGTAGCACCCGCTTCAGAGGCCACCACCGTGCCGTCCATACCCAGGAGCCCAGGAACCTTGTCACGGGGGCTGATCGAAATGTCCTGTGCCTGGGCCGTCAGCGACCAGCTCTCAAGCGGGTCGGCCCAATTGGCAACACGTCCCTGCAGGGCCAGCACGGACCCCGAGGGCTCAAGCTCCGCCACCACCCTGGACACCCTGGCGGGTAGTAGCCCAGCCGCGGTGATGACCCGCCCCAAACGGCCCACATCGATCTCAGTCGCCTGGAGACTCAAGCCGCTGTCACCGCCGTCAATCTGTAGACGATTCAGGGAAAAATCAACCTCTCCCGCCGACGCCCGAGACGACTGCAACCGGGTGGTCCAACCCTGGTTGTTTGTCAGGAATTCCCCGACGAATCCAAGTCCATCCAATCGGGCCTCACTGCCGTCCTTCAGTAACCACTCCACATTCGCCAACTCTGCCGCCACAACAACTTGCGGCATCTGATTGTCGCTGTGATACCAGAAATCGATATCAACCTGCGCGCCCAATTCCTGACCCAGCAGGGAAGACAACCAGGAAGCGTCGGGCATTTTCAAATGCCCATGGAGGTCACCGCCAAAACGGAGTGGCTGGAGGATGTCACCGATGCCGGAACCCGACAGCGTCAACGCAGAGTCATTGGGGCCCTTTAGACTTAATTTCGCTTTGCGCTCACTTCCCGACCGCCGCAGTTCGAGAGCCAGTGTGAGTTGCTCACGGCCCCCGGCGCCGTTATTGAGCCAGATCTGGGCATCTTCAACGGTAACCGTTCTAAAGGCAGCCAGTAAGCCGGCCGCCAGTCGTGAGCGATTTAAGGTGTTGGCATCAGAGGTCCCCGCCTCGCCTAACCCAATCGGTATGTCCGCGGAAATACCACTGAGCCGCAGCGTATCGAGACGTAACTGCAGGGCCAACAGGCTAGACCAGGGATCGATGGTCGCCGACGCGCTGTCAAAACCAAAAACGAACCCTTCAGGCAGCAGAATTTGCAAACCTGACACACCAATTTTTGGTTTGAAATTTGTCACATCACCCGAGAGGGAGCGGAGCTGGAAGTCGAGCCCCGTTTCCTCGGATACCCAGCGTACTACGGCGTCCTGATAGAGGGGGGCGGCGCGTAGAACAGCGCGGGTGCCCGCGACATAGATCGCCAACAGCACCACGGCCACCAGTAATACCCGCCACAGCACATAGCCAAGCACACGGTGGACTGTCTCCAGGGCAGGCAACGTCACGACAGAGCTGTCACGCCAAAAGCTGCCAGCAACTCTTTTGTCTCGCAGAGTGGCAGGCCCACTACTGACGAGTAGCTACCGTCTATCTCCCGAACAAAGGCGCCAGCCCTGCCCTGAATGGCGTAGGCACCCGCTTTATCCCAGGGCTCATCGGTCGAGAGGTAGCGGTCAATCTCGCTTTCAGACAGTTGCGCGAATTGGACACGTGTTTTAACCACACGACCTTCCAAACCATCTCCCTGCCCGACAGCGAGTCCCGTCACGACCGCGTGAGTCCGGCCAGAAAGGCTCATCAACATCCGTTTGGCATCAGCGTAATCGGTTGGCTTACCCAGGATCAGCCCATCCAGTGTGACGGAGGTGTCCGCCGCGATGACGGTGTCTCCCTGCGACCCCACGGCGCGAGCCTTGGCCAGCGCCAAACGCAGCACGTAGTCTTCAGGCGACTCACCCTCCTCGACGGTTTCATCGAGGTCGGGGGCTTGGCACCTGAACTCCCTGATCAGGAGTGACAGTAATTCCCGGCGCCGGGGACTGGCTGAAGCAAGCACAACTCCCATCACTGTACCTCGTAGTACCTTCGAAGCGCCCTGAGACTATTCCGTACCGGTAACCAGAAGACCATCGATGTTATGGCAGGGACCAGGAAAGCTGTACCCACGTGTTGCCAACCCAACAGGGTCTCCAACCGCTGCTCTATCAAATGAACCACTGCCACCAACAAGCCGACGACAAAACTCTGCTGCAGACCATCAAACTGACGCACCCGTTGATAGCTGACCAGCAGCGCCAATACCGCCAATGTTGCGCCCACCGCCGTCGCACCGACAGGCGACCCGTCGAGTATATCGGTTGCCATGCCCGCCACACAGGCTGACAACACGCCGACACGGGCTGGCAGTGCCAGAACCCAGTAAAACAGCACCATCATGGGCCAATCAGGCAGGTAGGCACGCCACCCCAC
>JAKMEU010000040.1 GCA_022425845.1 Luminiphilus sp.
CACCCAATGCGACCATTAATGCCCGCCATTCAGGACCATGAGGTTTTACCCGCCTGGGCCCAAAGCGCTGATGGATCGCATAATGGGCCACCTCATGGGGGACGGTATCGGAGACATGAAGATTCAAGTCCGTAGCGAACACCCAGGGGTTAAACCGGAACCAACGATCCGACGCTTTATAGCAATACATCCCCGCTGCGCTGCCAGAGAGGTCAAACCGCACCTCGATATCAGCAAGATCCAGGTTGAGTATCTGCCCTGCACGCTGCGTATCGGCAATGGTTCGTCTGCGAACCATCTCCATTTGCAACTCATCCAGTGGGTTGGTCTTGATCAGTCCGCACTCCCAGGGTCCAGCACATCACGCAGTTCGCGCTTAAGGAACTTGCCGTTGGCATTCCGCGGGAGCGGTTCCGCCAGGAACCACAGAAATCGGGGTATCTTAAACGCTGCGATTCGACTGGCCAGGTGTTCACGCAGACCGGGGGCGTCCAGAAGCGCCCCATCCTTGAGGTGTACCGCAGCACCAACCTCCTCGCCCAGACGATCATCAGGCACGGCAAAGGCAACGCATTCCAATACAGCAGGGTGATCGAAGATGGCATTTTCAACCTCCGCGCCGTAAATGTTTTCTCCACCGCGGAGGATCATGTCTTTGGCCCTGTCAACCAGGTAGAGAAATCCGTCCTCGTCGAAGTAACCGATGTCACCCGTATGTAACCAACCATTGACGATGGTCTCAGCCGTAGCTTCAGGGCGATTCAGGTAGCCCTTGATGACAGGCGTCCCCCGAACACACACTTCTCCAACCTCACCTGCATCCAGCGGGCGTCCCTCACCGTCAACGCAGCGGCCCTCGAGCGACGGCACCATGGGCCCAACACTGCTCGGGCGTTCCAGAAAAATATCACCTGCAATATAACTAATAATGCCGCAGACCTCGGTCATACCATAGCCCTGGGCCGGTTTGGCGCGCTTTGTCTCCGCGGCCACCTTGCCCACCAAATCAGGCTGCATGGCTGCTCCGCCGCCGCCCATGGCGTTCAGGCTGCTCAGGTCGTATTCGTCTCGATCCGGATGCGTAAGAATCTCCCGGCTCATCATCGGCACTGCACTCATCGTTGTTATTTTTTCTTTTTCGATGAGGCGCATCGCCTCCACCGGATCCCACTTGTACATTAAGACGAAACGTCCACCCGCCACTGTGCCGGCCTGCATGATGCAGTTATTGGCTGTTACGTGGAAAAGGGGGGTGGCTATCAGTGCTGTGGGCGGGGGTGCAGACACGGGAGCTTCCAGTGACTCCCCGGCTTCCAGCGCTCGATGGGTGGCGTAAATCGTGCCCATGGCTGCCACATTCATAATGTTGGCTACGCACCCTCGGTGCGTCAACTGAGCACCCTTCGGCCTGCCGGTCGTGCCGGAGGTATAAAATATGCAGGCCTCGCTATCCGGATCAATAGTCGCTTCTGGCAACTCACCGCCCACCGCTATGGCATCCACCCACGAAGTAGCCCCGGATGGGCTTTCCTCAGTCCGTACCGACACCAACTGCATATTCGGGAAGCGGTCACTGACCTCACCAAAAATCGAGAGTCGTCTGTCATCGGCCAGCAGAATTTTTGGCTTGGAGTCATCCAGTGCATAGGCCATCTCATCGGCTACCCACCAGGCATTCAACCCCACCACAACGGCCCCGATTGAATTGATCGCCCAGTGCGCCAACATCCACTCGGGGAAATTTCGCATCGCAATCGCGACGCGGTCGCCTTCTCCAATCCCCTGGTTTCTGAGCCAGTTTGCGAATCCTGCTACCTGGCTGGCCGCCTCGCGATAGCTCAGCCGCTCTTCAAGGTAGACCATGTATTCCTCATCACCATGGCCGGTCGCCAGCATCCATAAGTCGCGCATGCTGGCGGGCGCATTGACGTAACCAAGCAGCGACTGCCCTGCGACCTCTACGGGACCGACCTCCAGCAAAGATCCTGGCTGGGTCACCAACTTTTGGGCTGCCTCCAAATTTGTGATGCTGCTCATGAACTCTCCTTGGTTTGGATTGACTACGTATATTGAACGGGTACGCGCGGTTGCGCGGGCCAGCATAACCACAGCATACTGAGCGATCAAATGATTAAAGGCAGCTGGGTCCGCGACCCTTATGCCCTGCGCGGTACTCGAGGGATTATCAAGTGAACACGCAAACACTGGATGTTTCTAATCTGGCCATCTGGTTAAGAGAACACGTCCATGATTTCAAGGGGGACCTGCTGGCCGAGAAGTTTGCAGGCGGCCAGTCAAACCCCACTTTTAAGTTGACGGCCGGTGATCGCCATTTCGTGCTGCGGCGAAAGCCTCCGGGCGTGTTGCTGGCCTCGGCTCATGCGGTTGACCGCGAATTTCGGGTGATATCAGCGCTTCAGGACACCGAGGTGCCCGTCCCGGACGCGGTAGCACTGTGCGAGGATGATGACGTTATTGGTTCGATGTTCTATCTCATGGAGTGCCTTGAGGGACGTGTATTCTGGGATCCGGCGCTTCCTGAACTCAACAATGATGACCGCGCCGCTGTCTACGACGATATGAATCGGGTGCTGGCAGCGCTGCACAGCGTAGATGTCGATCGCGTCGGCCTCGCGGATTATGGCCGGCCAGGCAATTACTTCGAGCGACAAGTCAGTCGCTGGAGTAAGCAGTACCGGGCGTCAGAGACAGAGCATATTTCCGCCATGGAACACCTGATGTCCTGGCTCGTGGAGAATATGCCAGAAGATGATGGGCGTATTTCGTTGGTTCACGGGGACTACCGTCTCGACAACGTCATGTTCCACCCGTCTGAGCCCAGAATCATCGCGGTGCTGGATTGGGAGTTATCCACCTTGGGCAACCCCATTGCCGATCTGGCTTATCAGGTCATGGCCTGGCAGTTGCCAAGAGACGCGGGTATGAGTGGCATGGCCGGGCTGGATCGGAGCGCATTGGCCATTCCAGAAGACAATGCCTACATTGCGGAATACTGCGAGCGCACAGGTCGGGATGAGATCCGGCATTGGAATTTTTATATGGCGTTCTGTTTTTTCCGACTGGCCGCCATTGTTCAGGGCGTAAAGAAACGCGCGCTGGACGGCACTGCATCCAGTGCGGAAGCCGAAAGCCGCGGCGACCTGGTCAATCCCCTCGCCGAACTGGGCATCTCTTACACCGGGTCGTAGCGCCTCTCAGGACTTCAGTGTGTAACCCGCTCAGCTTTCGGGCGCTGCCGACGCTTGGTTTCAGTGGACGCAGCGCGTTTGGGAAGACCTTCTTTGGCACGCCCCTTGATGCCTGCGGTTGCGAGGGACTCTCTCTCAGCTGCCGTGGGTGCCGGTCGGCGCCTCGATGATCGCGGCTTTCGAGCCATACTGGGGTCTGGTCGTAAATCGCCATACTCAAAGCGATACAAAATCTGTTCCAGGGTGCGTGAAATCTGCGTGCAGCGTCGAATCGACTCGACCTTTTCAAAGCATGCACGCTCACCGTGTTCGATGATCTCCATTAACTCCTGCTCATCGATATGTGACAGCAATCTCAGGGGGTTTGCCAGCCTGAAGCTGGGCATGATGTTGATATCTCCCGTGTACTCCTGGTCCATCAGTGCATGCAGGCCGTGAAGCATCATGTTGAATCTCGGCCAATTATCCCCGCGCTTCTGCGCGAGGCCCCGGTAGAAATTTAGAAACTCTCGTCCCAGCCCTACGCCCAGGCTGCCCGCTGCCTTGGTCAGCGCGCCCCGGTCTTCATCCTTGGGTATGAAAGCCGTCGCAATAGGATTGACCATGCTGACAATGTGATGATTCGTGCCAAACAGTCGGGATAAGCGTTTTGCCGGCAGGTCATCGGCGACCGAGCCATCGATCCAGCGCCTGCCCGGCAGATAGGGCTGAGGCTCACCGTGAACGTTACGAGCCATCAGCATAACCGCAGGAAATACTCCGGGGACGGCACAGGACGCCATGACGGCGGAGCGGATGTACACATTGGGAGAGGTGATGGCGTTTAAGAGACGTGACCGTTGGTGAGGTTCCGCCGGCGCAATGGTGACACTGACCTGACGGCCCGTCTTGGCGTAGGCTTCCTCAAAGGTCATATCCGGCACGAGTCGCTCAATGAGCTGCTCCAGATCCTCCAGTGAGATATTCGGGCCGCTGCCCGTCAGGAGCTGCCGGAAAAACCCCACATCCCTGCTCGCCTCATTGCGAAGGATCGCCGGATCCCGGAACGCCACCATTTCCTCATCGGTATGACAGGCCAGAACGCCGGCAACCAATGCCCCCGCACTTGAACCCGAGATAACCCGCGGTAGCAAACCCTGTTCCAGCAGCACATTGACCACGCCCAAATGCAGGAAGCCGAGTACGCCACCGCCGCTTAGCATCAGCGCGGAACGGCCAAAACAGATGTTGGCACGATAGAAAAAGTCCAATTTCTGCTGGGCTGGAATTTCCGAATCATCCAGCTCGGCAAGCAGCCTGAGCGAGGCATCGATTTCATCGATATAGTCCTCGATCAGGCGTTTGGTCCCAGCCTTGGC
>JAKMEU010000065.1 GCA_022425845.1 Luminiphilus sp.
ATGATGAGTTGGGTGAAAAACCAGCAGGCCACGCTCCTGAAGGCGGGTGACCTGCTTGTTCACTTAGTCTGTATTGCTCAGGCCTACTGCTTTTTGATGAAGGGCACCAGGCGATACCCCTCATCACGCACGCGCTCTGAGGGCCGGTAGTGGCGGACAATCACATTGAACACGCCGGAGTCATTCACAATGGGCAGGTTATTGACACCGGATTCACCACAGCCAAAGTTTACCGTGAAGGTCCCATCGCTATTGGGCGTGGCGGTATCTGAGCTCATGTTGGCCAGGTCGTCAAACATGAAGCCTTTTTCGTTGTAGACGGTAAAAGACCAGAAAGCCCCGTTGCGTGGGTCTTCGAAGGTGGCTTCGTAACACCCCTCAGCGGGATATTGGGGAGACAGTTCATAAATGTTGTCTTTCAGCTGCGCGCCTCCCCAGCCCAGTGCCGCACCCATCATGTGCTTGTACTCGCTGTACATACCCCGCGATTCATCGGTGGGCGCCGTAAACATACCGAAATTGGCGTCATTACCCTCCGCTTTGAGCATGGCGGGAGTTTTGGAGCGGAGAAGGTTTTCCGCCGCCTCGAAAGAGTCTTTGTTGACGGTCTCGGTGGTAAACGGCTCGCTGCTGGCCGCGGTGATCGTCATACCGTCTTGAATTCGGTTGGCTTCAGCCATTGACAGGGTGCTGTCCAGACGAATAACCAGATAAAGGTGAGTGCCCGTGTGTGTTGCCAGCGGGAATGTGCCGCTGCCATAGGACATGGGCTGTATGCGGTGATCCTCTGTCACCGGTTGTACCGATACGTAGGCACCCTCGGGTACCGCGGGAATGGTGATGCTGGCGCCAGCCGATACATCGACTGAGGCGAAGCTGTAGTAGCTATCCCGGTTCATTCGCACCACGGGCTGGTCATCCGTGGGCGTGAGCTGTCGGTTATGCGCCACCGTGTTTACCGGTGTTTTTTCCTGCAGCAGCAGAAGCTGTCGAGAGGTTTCGACGGTTGGATACATTTCGGGAGTGACCGTTGTGCCCTCTGGAGCAAAAAAAGAGTCGATGGATGTTGCCATTTCCCCAGCGGCGGCTGGTAAGTTGAAAAGCAGTCCCAGTAGCGGTGCTATGAGCGCTGAGGTGGAAGTTTTTATGGCGGCTCGCATGGCGTTTTTCTCACGATTAAAGGGTCGCAGAGCATCGCAGATAGCGGGTTATATTCCAACTCGTTTGCTTAGAACGTCGGCATATGATCGGTAAGCCACGACAGTTGGCGTGACAGTTGATATCGTGGCGCCAGCGTTGCGCATCGCCGTATTGCGGTTGGAAATGCGCTGTTCAGGTTACGGCGGCAGGAGGAGAGGATGCAGTTGGAAAATAAAGTGGCGGTGGTCACAGGCGCCGCCAGGGGCCTGGGCCGCGCCTACGCTGAGGCAATGGCCTCAGAGGGTGCCTCCGTACTTGCCTGTGATCTCAATAGTTGCGGCGAGACCGTTGCGGCCATCCGCGAGGCAGGCGGTTCAGCTGAGGCGGGTATCGTTGACATCACCAATTTTGACAGCTGCAAGGCGATGGCAGACCAGGTCAGGCACGCCTTCGGCCGTATCGACATCCTGGTCAACAATGCGGCACTTTATGGTGGCCTGAAAGGCGCACGATTCGAGTTGTTGGAGGAGGATCAGTGGGATTCGGTCATGTCGGTCAACATCAAAGGCGTGTGGAATGTGTGCCGGGCACTGGTGCAGCCCCTGCGTGACTCGGGTGGCGGCTCCATCATTAATATTGCTTCGCTGGCTGCCGTGTATGGTCTGCCTTACGGTCTTGATTATGTGGCATCCAAGGCGGCAGTGATTGGTATGACCCGGGGTATGGCCCGCGAGCTCGGACGGGACGCTATTAGGGTCAATGCCGTGGCGCCTTCTGCGGTTATGACGGAGGGCACGGAGGAGTTTTTCGGTGACAAGTTCGAAAAGGCCAGGCAGGTCATTGCTGCTGGACAGATCATTCCGCGAAATTTAGAGACCACTGACCTTACAGGCACGGTCGTTTACCTCGCTTCAGATGCCAGCGCCATGATCACGGGGCAGACCCACATGGTCGATGGCGGATCCTGGTTTTTATAGCGATGTCGGATCAGGCGGGGTATGGCGATATTCGCGCGGGGGTCCAGCGGCTCTGTGAGCAATTTCCCGGTGTCTATTGGCGCGAAAAGGATGAGCAGCGCAGTTATCCGGTTGAGTTTGTCGATGCCTTAACCGAGGCAGGCTATCTGTCAGCGTTGATACCCGAGGAGTATGGGGGCGCCGGCCTGCCATTGGGCGCCGCCTGCGCGATTCTGGAGGAAATTCACCGTAGCGGCTGCAACGGCGGTGCCTGCCACGCCCAGATGTACACCATGGGCACATTGCTTCGTCATGGTAGCGAGGCCCAGAAAGCGCGTTACTTGCCTGATATTGCTTCGGGCGCATTGCGACTCCAGGCTTTTGGCGTCACCGAGCCCAATAGCGGCACAGACACCACCCGCATAGGCACCCGTGCTGTTCGCGATGGCGATGACTATATCGTCAATGGTCAGAAAATATGGATCTCAAGGGCCGAGCACTCTGACCTCATGATCCTGCTGGCCCGCACGTCAGAGCGCGATGCGTCTGAAAAACCAACCGATGGTATGTCGGTGTTCCTTGTCGACATGCGCACTGCCGTAGGCAACGGGCTCACCATCAAGCCCATCAAGACCATGATGAACCACGGCGCCACCGAATTATTTTTTGACGACTTACGCGTGCCTGCGGCCAATCGAATCGGCGAGGAGGGCATGGGGTTTCGGTACATTCTTGATGGAATGAATGCAGAACGCATTCTTATCGCTGCAGAGTGTATTGGAGACGCACGTTATTTTGTGACCTCGGCGGCAGGCTACGCAACCGGGCGCGAGGTGTTTGGGAGTGCTATTGGCCGCAATCAGGGTGTTCAATTTCCGATAGCCAGGGCTCACATCCAGACCGAGGCCGCGGCCGGCATGGTTTGGCGCGCTGTTGATCTTTTTGAATCTGGCGCAGCCTGTGGTGCCGAGGCCAACATGGCTAAGTTGCTGGCATCGGAGGCGTCCTGGGCCGCCGGCGATACCTGCATCCAGACCCATGGGGGCTTTGGATTTGCAGTGGATTACGACATCGAACGGAAGTTCAGGGAAACCCGCCTTTATCAGGTCGCGCCGATTTCCACGAATCTCATATTGTCCCATGTGGCGACCCACGAGTTGGGCATGCCCAAGTCGTTCTAGCGCCCCGGATTGACTGCTCTAGCGCACGTCAGCAGGGGTCAGGCCCGCGCGTCGTCTGTTTAAGTGTCGCGCAGCGCCATCGGTTGTTGTTAACTGCAGCCAATAAATAAAAAATTACCGATGGACTGTAAAAAAATGATAACGCTGCGATCGATGCAATGCCTGGGCGCGCTTGCCCTCCTGTTATTTGGCTACGCCGCTCAGGGGGCCACCGAGAAACCCAACATACTGGTGATCTGGGGCGACGATATTGGGGTGTATAACATCAGCGCGTACCACCGCGGACTCATTGGTGGCAGTACGCCCAACATCGACCGGATCGCCGCAGAGGGCGCGCTGTTTACTGACGCCTACGGTGAACAGAGTTGTACCGCTGCGCGCTCTGCGTTTATCACCGGCCAGCATCCGTTTCGAACCGGCCTGCTCAAGGTGGGTATGCCCGGGGCTGCGATCGGCATCAGTGCGAAAGATCCCACGATCGCTGAGCTTTTGAAACCCCACGGATATATGACGGGACAATTCGGCAAGAATCATCTGGGCGACAAGGATGAATATCTCCCCACTGCCCACGGTTTTGATGAGTTTTTTGGCAACCTCTACCACATGAATGCCGAGGAGGAGCCTGAGACATACTTCTATCCTAAAGATCCGGAATTCCGTGCGCGCTATGGCCCACGGGGCGTGATTCGCTCTTCGGCAGACGGCAAAATCGAGGACACTGGTGCACTCAGTCGTAAACGAATGGAGACGATCGACCAGGAATTCACCGATGCTGCCGTGGACTTCATGCGGGATGCTCACGCACGGGAGAAGCCATTTTTTCTCTGGTACAACTCCACGCGGATGCACGTATGGACACGCCTCAACAACGAATGGGATGGCAGCACCGGGTACGGTCTCTACGCGGACGGTATGGCGGAACACGATCACTGGGTGGGGAAACTGCTGGATACTCTGGACGAGCTTGAAATTGCCGATAACACCATCGTTATCTATTCCACCGACAATGGTTCGCAAACCTTTACCTACCCCGACGGTGGCATTGAGCCCTTCCGTGGTGCCAAGGGTTCAACCTGGGAAGGGGGCTTCCGTGTGCCCCTGCTTGTGCGATGGCCAGGAACGGTGCAGCCGGGTCGTGTGATTAATGATGTCTTTCACCATCTCGATTGGTTGCCCACACTGATGACTGCAGTGGGGGAGCCCGATATGGTGAGTCGACTGCGGGAGGGGCACAGTGTCGGCGGCACGAACTACAAGGTGCATATCGACGGGGTCGATCAAACGGCCCTGCTGCAGGGGAGCGGACCCGGTCAGCGCAGCACGGTGTTTTATTTCGATGACAATGGCAACCTGAATGCCGTGCGTTGGAATGACTGGAAGATCCACTTTGCCACCCCGGATTCCTGGGGCGCCGATGAGGCACGCAACGTCTATACCTTTCCGCGACCGGTCCATCTTCGCTCGGATCCGTTTGAGGAATCACTGGACTTCGACGGTTATGGACGGTTTATGGCCGATCAAATCTGGCTGTTCGTGCCCATGCAGCAGGTAGTGGGTGGTTTCCTGCAAACCTTTCGCGAATTTCCGCCTCGTCAGCCAACAGCAAGCTTCACCATCGACAAGGCTATCCAGCGAATGAGTCGAGCCCTGGAACAGCGTCCCGCGCCGCCGGGGTAGCGACAGACGGTCACAAGGTAACCGCACCCATGGCTGTCGTCCCCAAGTCTGTGCTAAACAGGAGGTGAGTGGGGCACCGTTCAAGCGTAGGCGTTCGGTACCCCATGCCACGGATGTTTGAACGAGGAGGCTTTTCATGGTGACCCGGTCGTTACAGTCGGGATTGTTGACGATACTGGGCGCGCTGCTGCTGCATTCCCAGTGGGTTTGTGCCCAGAGTCCCGCCGCCCCGGCGGCAGGCCCTGAAGCCAGCCACTGGCAGAGTGTGGCCCCCGGCGATGTGGGCCTGCTCACCTCTCATCTGGACGCCATTGACAGCGACATCAGCAACGGTCGCTACGGGTTTGTCGATTCGCTCATGGTCATCCGTGGCGGCAAGATCGCCTACGAGCGTTACTACCCGCACGATTACAGCGCGATCTACGCCGTGGAGGCCCGGACCCCGGGACCCCTGGTGGTCACCAGCCCCAGCGGCCCCTACAACTACTTCAATGCCTTCTGGCATCCCTACTACAAGGATACCGATTTGCATTCCATGCAATCGGTCACTAAATCCATTGTCTCTGCTGTGATCGGTATCGCCATTGAGCGGGGTGACTTTCCTGACCTGGATACCCCGGTGCTGTCCTTCTTCGAAAAGGGAACGGTGGCCGCGGTGGATGCGCAAAAGCGCAGCATGACCCTGCGGGACCTGCTGACCATGTCAGCGGGGTGGCAGTGGGATGAAGATGTGCCCTATTCAGACCCCAGTAATACCTTCGCGGTGATGGCGAAATCCCGGGACTGGGTGCAGTACACCCTGGACCAGCCCATGGTCAGGGCACCGGGTACGGCGTTCAAATACAACAGCGGCGCCACCCTGGTGCTGGGCCAGATCTTCCTGCAGGCTACCGGTATCGACATTGAGGAGTACACGGTCCGCCACCTGTTCGAGCCGCTGGGCATCGAACGCTATGAGTGGAAGCGGACACCCCTCGGGCTCGCGGACACCCAGGAGGGTCTGTTTCTATCGACCCGGGACCTGGCGAAGATAGCCTGGTTGTTCCGGGAAGAGGGCGTTTGGCAGGGTCGTCCGGTGGTGCCGGCGCCCTGGGTGCGGGCGTCCCTGGCACCAAGCTTCGAGGTCAACGCCGATGGCAGTGAGGGCTATGGATACAAGTGGTGGTCACAGGCCTACAGCCATAACGGTGAGGATTATGTCGCCTACCTGGGCAAAGGTTTCGGCGGCCAGCGCCCGATTATCCTGCCCGAGTTCGACATGGTGATTGTCCTCACCGGCTGGAACATCCTTCCCGACCGGCCCTTTTTCACCGCGTCCGAGGCGATTGCCCGGGTGCTGGCTGCGGTAGCACCCTAGTTGATTGCGGTGCTGTGTTGAGGGGTGGCCAATAATGCTGCTGGTGCCAGCCTATGCAACGGACCGGGATTGGGTTGATGCGCCACTGACAGAGGCCCCCTGTGAATGGGCTCCCGGGCAGGGCATCCATCTCTACCACTTCCCCCTGTCTCTGGATTCCCAGAAGGTGCGGCAGGGTCTTGAGGAGTTGGGCCTTCAGTGGCAGTCCCACGTCATATTGCTGCCGGCCCAGCAGCAATTCGCACCCAGGTACGCGCGTATCAATTCCCGGTGCGTTGTCCCCACCCTGGTCACTGACGGCAGGGTCACAACGGATACGGTCAACATACTGTCCCATCTTGCCAGCCGCTTCGGCGCGCAAAACAACGGCTTAATCATCCCGGAAGACGAAACAGCGGTGGTTAATGACTGGATTGACAGCGCGTCCTCACTGTTTATTGAGGCACTGACCTATGGTGATGTCAGGGGTATTAAAAAGCCCTTTCCCTTTGGGAATAACCATGAAAGCGGTCAATACCATCAGGATAAGGTGCAACTGCTCTCGAAGTTAATTGAAGAATACCAAGACGACGACACCCTGCGCCCCGCCTACGAAAAGAAACGGGCCGTCATTGAGGCGACCCGAGCGGCGATAGTCACCCCAAGCCAAATGGACGCGATCGTCGAAACCACCAGGGTGGCCATGGGGCAATTAGAGGCTCAGCTGCAGCAGGGGCCCTTTGGCTCCGGAGGTTGGCTCGCCAGCGAGGCTTTCAGCCTGGCGGATATTCAATGGGGTGTGGTGCTGTACCGCCTTCGCTGGTTGGGGCTTCAGCCTGTGCTGTGGCAGAGCGAGTCCAGAATTGCGGCTTACAGCGACCGACTGTTTGCCAGGGCCTCGTTCCAAAGGGGCGTGGTGAGGTGGTCTCGGGTGGGCCGTAACGTCGTTTTACCCATGCTGCGCTTTAAGCTGCTCAAGGCCATGGGCCTCAATCCAGACGCCTGAGCCCCGCAGGGTTGATAGCCGCTGATTGCATGCAGGGCTTGCTCTCTAAGTCAGAAACGTGTCTGGAACCCCGCTGGGATTACGCCACAGACCAAAGCGCCAAGACGGAGCGAAGTGCACTCACGAAGGCGACTGGCTCATCGAGCATAAGGTGATGCCGGGCGCCGGGGACAGCAATGAAGGGAATATCCGTGCCACCCTTCTCGCGCACATAGTCCGCGGAATCATCGTCAAACAAGAGGCTGTCTTGACCATAAATGTAGGCCTTGCGCCCGGGTGCAGCCACAACCGCTTCGGCCTGATGCAGAATACGATCATGGACTGAGAAGTCGCTGTCAAAAACGCTGGTATCAAACTTCCATGTCCAACCGCCTTCGACCTCTTTCAGCGAGTGATAAGCCATGTAATCAAAGAGGTAGGGTTCGCCGCAGGGTTGATTGGGGGATAGTACAAACCGAGATTTGGCGGCGGCGTAGTCCGGGTATACCTTGTTCGGTCGGCTGGTATCCGAACGAAGCGGTCGACCGCCGGCAAAGTGTGCTTTAAGGCGTTCCAGACGTAGCACCATCAAGTCACAAATGATGAGCCCACCAAATAACTCGTGGTGTTCGTTCATGGCGGTAATACCAACGTGCCCGCCGTAGGAGTGCGCGATGACAACGGGCTTTTCCGCGTGATCAAACAGGCCGGTTTTTTGCGCGACGTCGACGACCTCCTGCGCTCGGACCTTGTCGGGATAAGCCTCCCGCACGCCTGAGTCGCCCATGCCCGTCAAATCATAAGCAACCACGTGATATTTGTCGGCCAAAAAGGGTGCAATGAACGCCATGCACCGGGCATGGGCCAAGAAGCCGTGGGTCATTAATAGCGGCGGGTTTTCAGGATTACCCCAACGAAAGTAGTGAATGTCACAGCCCTGTGACTCGACGAAGCCCTCCTCCCGGGGCACCTGCAGCGCCTTGACCAGCCACTCGGGAGCATTCGGTGCGTCGGGTGGCAGTTCTTTCTCGAGATCGCAGACTGTTGTTACCTGAGTTTTCATAAATTCCCGTGCGAGTCTCGCGAATCGCATTACTTCTTTAGAGTGGGTAAAACGTGCTTGCTATACGAACCGAGCCCGCTTTTGGGATCGCATATCGTACAGAAAAAGGGGATTCACGTTCCCTATGTGCATAATTCAGGCTCTGCAGCGTTTGCGAGTATTGATGATCTCAACGCGGTTGCCTCCCGCGCTGAGCCCCCTGAGGGGCGCCGCCGCTGCGCGTTGGCGTCCAAACTCTGCTTGGGACAGAGTTTGTCGAACGGGCACGTCGCCTCGACCAAACACCCATCCACAAAAAACCCGGCAGGAGGCCGGGTTTCTTGTATATGGCGCGCCTGGCACGATTGATCTCAACGCGGTTTCCTCCCGCGTTGAGCCCCCTTCAGGGCGCCGCCGCTGCGCTCTGCCGTCCAAACTCTGCATGGGGCAGAGTTTGTCGAACGAACACGTCCTCACGGCCAGAGCACACGGGACAAACAAAAAGGCCCCGCTGCTGCGAGGCCCTTTGTTTGTAT
>JAKMEU010000066.1 GCA_022425845.1 Luminiphilus sp.
CTTTTCGACAATTTCATCGAGTGCATTGAGGGTGGCTTGAGCACCTCCCAAGCCATCATCCGGATCCAAGAACAGTACTGTGGTAAGGGGTCGGTAATGCGCAACCACCCGTTCAAAACAGCGAGCGACGGTAAGCGGGCTCATAAGGGGGGACGCTTTCACCCGGAGTTTATCGGGTGTCATCTTGTCTCGCGCAGATCGGAACTTCCACTTTGAGAAGGTCTCACCGCCAATAATCAGCACGGTCGCATCCTTGCTGATTCGAACCACATCGCTTTGTTCCAGGAACGTCCTTACCGATTCGCAGGAGTTATCGAGGGGCTCAGCGAGATCGACCGACATACTGAGCCCGGTAGCAACCAGGGGTAGTAGCAAAACGGGTAAAAGCAGCCACATCCGGGGAGGCAGGTTGCTGGGCTCGCTGTGTTTATTCATTTATCCCCCACTTTTTGCGCCCCTTCCTCTTGGAATGAGGCTAAAAAGCTATAACTCACCAGCAATTTTGCCATTTTTTTAACATTACTGCCTCCACCTGCGCTACAGTTTTAGCATGTTGTACCAAAGAAAAATTTCCAGAGGCGATGCCCTGTCGGCCAAATTGGCCTTTCAGTTACAGAATGCCCGGTATGTGATGGCGGGCGCTCAAACACTGGGGGTCTGTGGTGGCATGTTTTTGCTGTGGTATCAGTACGCGCCCCTGCCGATCCCCGCCTGGGGTATTGGCATGCTAATCCTGTCGTTTCTCCAGTCTCTGCACATGGGATACGCACTTGAAAAGCAACGACATGTCAGTAACCCCGGCTCGGTGCTGCGAGAGATCATGCTCTCTGCCCTTGTCAGTGGACTCGCCTGGTCCGCAACCATCGTTTGGATGGGCCAGCAGTTGTCCGATGATGTCCTATATGCGCTGATCATGGTGATGGTGATTATTACCGTCACGACCGTGGCAGCTACCGCGGTAGTCCGTGAGTATTACCTTGTGTGGCTTTGCGCGACCCTGATTCCCGTCGCTTCCTGGCTGGGGTGGGAGCATGACATGCGGCCATTTAACCTGACCTTTGCCATGATTCTGACAGGTCTTGCCATGTTGATGGCGTTGCTTACCGAAGGCATCAGTCGTTCCTTCTCCCAAATGGTGGAGTCGGGGTTGGAGCGGGAAGCCATGGCCAAAGACTTATCGGGAGTGTCCGATACGCTGAGAGCGAAAAACCTGCAGCTGCAGGAGGCGAGAAAACAGCTGGCTGATCTCGCCAAGCTGGATGAGTTGACGGGTTTGCGCAATCGACGCGGAGCCGACAAGGCCTTCGAACTGGAAGTGAGTCGAGCGCAGCGGGCCGGGACTTCGCTCGGGGTGATCATGATCGATGTGGATTACTTCAAGGCCTACAACGACACGTATGGGCACCCTGCAGGCGACGATGTACTGAAACAGATAGCCGGAGTTTTGCGCTCGGTTACCTCGCGGGCAGGTGAACTTGCCATTCGTATGGGGGGTGAGGAATTCCTTCTGCTGCTACCCGGTACCAGCCAGGCCGATTCCATGGTCGCGGCGGAAAAAATACGCGAGCGAATTGCCGGCCTTGGAATTGAGCATTCAGCGTCCTCAGTGGCAGCGGTGGTTACGGTATCCCAGGGCGTTGTTGCCTGCATTCCATCCATGAGCACTGAATTCAAACAATTGCTGGAAGCGGCGGACCAGGCGCTCTATGCCAGTAAGGAAGGAGGACGCGACGGGGTTACCTTGTCCCCGTTCAGAGCCTGATTTTATTCTTCCAGCGTCCCGCCGCCTCGCCTCAGGCGATTAAGTTGTCTTCTCTCGTGTTTATCCGGCCGGTGTAAGGGTCTGTTGACGCCGCCGGCGGCCTTTCTAAGCTGGGCCTCTCGTTCCCGCCGGGCAATGCTTTCCGGCGATTCTTCATACAGCGTCTGTGCGATTGCGGCCGGACCGCGCCGCTCGCTGAGGGCTAGGACGACTATTTCCTTTTCATCCCAGCCCTGCCGGACCAACAGTCGGTCGCCAACAACAATCTCCTTGCTCACCTTCACGCGCTGCCCCTCCAGCTGAACCTTGCCGCCCTCAATGGCGGTTTTGGCTAGACTTCGGGTTTTGAAAAAGCGGGCGGCCCAGAGCCATTTATCAACCCTC
>JAKMEU010000225.1 GCA_022425845.1 Luminiphilus sp.
AACATGGGGTGAGCGACGGGGTAGAGCAGGCGGGCAAGAAGTTCCCGTTCATAGGTGAGGATATCGCAATCGTGCAACGCCACTGCCTCTACCCTCGCCGTGGCGAGGACATAGCCCATGCAGTACCAGACGTTTCTGCCCTTGCCCAACTCCTTTGGCGCCAGCCCCGCCTCAGCCAGACGTGCATCCAGGGCGCGCAGCCGGGGCCCGTCGTGCCAAAGTACGCGATGGTGTTGCGGCAGCTCCGAGAAGAAAGACAGCGCGTGACGGTACTCGTTGGCATTGGCCCGATCCAAACCAACCACAATCTGGGATAAATAGGGGACGCCCCGCAGCTCGCTCACTATTCGGGGCAGGGCCGGTGTGTCGATCTCAGAGTAAAGCGACGGGAGAATCAGCCCGAGCGGCCGACGCTTGGCATGCCGAACAATTTCCTGCTCCAGACTTTCCGTAGTCCGTTCACCCAGATTGTGCAGTGTGGTAATGGTGCCGTTCTGATAGAAATCCGCCATAGCCTCCCTCTCTGTCAAGCTGTTCAATAATGACCTGCATTCCCTCGACCCATCCTGCGGGACCCATAGCGTCACTCAGATAGGTATTGTTTGCCCGCTCTGGACGTGGGGGCTCATGAGCCGGTGACCGAACTACAAGAGCATGGTCTGCGGCCTCCAGCAGCACGAGGTCGTTATCGGCATCCCCCGCCGCAACGCTAATGGCACCGGGGTACATTTGTTCCGTGATGAGGGCGTGCAACCAGGCCATACCTTCGCCTTTGCCGCCGCCAGCCAGCACGTGCAGGAAACGCCCTCCCTGGACCACTGTCATACCCAGTTGAGACACCGCTTCCGTGAACCCCTCACGATCGGAAGCGGACCCCAGCCACAACAGCGTTTCGCTGTGGTGTCTGGCTCGGGCAGCGCGGGCCTGGACTTCGTTCAACCCGGTTACCGCACAGACCTGTCGCAGGGACATATCGCACAGTGAATGAAACCGGTTGGCCCACTCGCCACTGAGGCCCGCAAGCGCGCCGCTGATATAACCCCGGGACTTGCCCAATACGTGGCACCAATAGCCCCGATCCGAACCGGTGACCGGCGGGCGAGCGAGGCCCCAATTTTCAGGTATCCAGACTGCTGTTCCATTTTCAACTATGAAAGGTCCCGGGATCCCAAGGTCCTCACAGATAGGTAGCATCTCCGCACGGGTCTTGCTGGTGCAGGGGATCACCGGCACACCACGAGCCATCAGTCCCTGTAACAGGTCCCGCGCAGGTCCCGGATCGTAGGTATCGTGATCCAGCAACGTGCCATCGACGTCGGTGTAGATAACCGGCATTGTCATGCCGCGACCCCTACACCCTCGCAATTCGCACCAGAATAGTGCAGAAAACCGATGCTGGTGCGCCGGAGACCGTGGTCAGGTTCCTTGTTCATGTGTGGCACTCCCTGCCGTTGATTGAGCTTCCCGCCCTTTAAATTCGCCATACTGGACCTCCCCCATAAGGCCACAAATACCGCGTTGGCACTTCTATCCCGTGAACACTGCAAATAGCGTGCCGCTCCCGGGAAAGCGGGACAAAGTGAGCCCGCCCCAGCAACCAGAGCAGGACAAAAACTAAACAAAGTGAAGGGCGATCGGTGCTTTAGTGTTGCAACCCGGCGGCCAGGCCCGCCAGTACCGCGCGCCGCCCGGCAAAAGGACGACGCCCATGCATGACCCTGAGGTTATCCAGCAGCAGGACATCCCCGGGTTGCCAGGCATGGTCATAAACCTGCTCGTAGGCGATGGAAACCAGGGCCTCAAGCGCGGACTCGGGCATGGTGCTGCCGTCACCAAACGCCAGCGCATTTCGGGCGCTGTTGCGACGGTCCTGCCAGCCCGCGAAAGCCGCCACCAACTGGTTGAAGAACACCTCTTGTCCGTTGGCGGTTTTTCGGATGGCCGGCAGGCACGGCGTCGTGACCCGCAGGTCATCGCCCTCCTGCCACTGCCAGCGGTAGCCCAGATATCCTAACTTGGCTTCCGCGGCGTCACGACAGGCCACCGCCAGGGTATCTCGCCAGCTTCGCCCCTGCCCTGACCCAGAATCCGCCTCGGCTGGCATGGTGTGGGTGTAGGTCACACCCAAACGACGGCACTGCGCGATGAAGTCTGGCAATCGCTGCTCTAGCGCCTTCAGCAACTGATCTGATCGGCACAGTGGTGTCGCGCCACCGCGGGTTGCGGCCTGCTCGCAGTAGAAAAAAAGGTAGTGGGGAAACCGGGGGGTCTGCGCCATTTCGTGGTGCAGGTAAATCTCCAGCTCCGGGGGTGCTTCATTGGCCGTGAAAACCCGATCGCTGCGGTTTTTCCGAACCGCGTTGGACAGGGACTCATCGTAGGTAAAAGCGTCCAGGGCAAAGGACTCAATAAATTGATGGAAGCCCAGGTCACCCCCATCCGGAAAACCCCTGAACAAAATCGCGCCGCAATGCTCGAGCAAAGCCAACAGCTGCCCTACGTTGGCTTTAACCAGATCCTCCAGTGGCCGCTGGCTCTCTGGCAGTAAGACCACCGGGAACGTCCCGCTACCCGTGTCGGGAGTCGAACCCCGGGCGAAGGGTAAGGGTTCGCAGAGGCCCCTGATCGCGTCGTCAGGATTAGTCATAGATGGGATAAAAACAGCCAAAAGCCTGTTCACAAAACAGACCCGGATCATTAAAGCGCCGGTTGCGGTTCAGCCCACTGATAGCCTTGACCTCCGCATCGCTCAGAGACCAGCTGAACAGGTCGATATTTTCACGCAGCCGTTCGGGCCGGCTCGTTTTTGGAATAATGGCTGTACCCCGCTGTAATCCCCAGCGCAGAAGAACTTGGGCTGCTGTGCGTCCGAGACGCTCCGCTGCGGCGAGTACCTCGGGCGCCTCAAGCAGCGATTCGTTCCCGTCGGCCATGCCCAGTTCCAGATAAGAGAGAGACCCCAACGGCGAAAAAGCCGTCACGGCCATGCCATAGGAATGTGCCAGACGGAGTAGCCGATCCTGAGTCAGGTGGGGATGGGATTCAACCTGCAGCATCGCGGGCTTGATCTGTGCCGAGGCCATCAGGTCATGCAGCAGCCCGCTATTAAAATTGCAGACACCGATCTCACGAACCAGGCCCGCCCGGACGAGCTCTTCCATAGCACCCCAGGTGTCTGCGAGGGGCACGGTATCGGGCTCCATGCGGGGTGAATCCGCCAGCGGATCGTAGATCCACTCCGGCGGATAGCGATCATCAAAATCGACGTACTTGAGTGCGATTGGAAAATGCACCAGAAACTGGTCCAGGTAATCCAGACCCAGGTCGCTGAGGCTGCGCTCGCAAGCCCTGCGAACATGTTCGGGTCGATGGTAGGTGTTCCACAGTTTGGAGGTCACCCAAAGCTGATCCCGAGCCAAGGCCCCGCCGGCGAAAATCGATCTGAGACCCTCGCCCACTGCGGCCTCATTACCGTAGTCGGCAGCGCAATCGATATGGCGGTAACCCGCCGCCACCGCCTCTGACAAAGTCGATGCCACCTCGGATTCGGGCACTTTCCATAACCCCAGACCCACTGCCGGCATGTGAGTCGCCCCCACCTTGACCGTATGCTGCTGTTCCATCTGCTACCTCCGAGTGACCGGTCACTCAGCTGGCTGCCCTCAGGGCAGTGCCACCTGTTGCCGGGCACAGAACTCATCTATAAAAACCACTTCGCCCGTGGAAAGCGACTGCTGCGCAGCAGCAGCGACAATCAGTGACCACAACCCCTGACTGGGTGTTGCGGCATCCACCACAGCGCCTTCCAATTGTTCGACAAATGCAAGATGTTCAAAAAACGTTGATCCCGAGTGGCCACTGGTCTCAATGGCCTGTGGGTAGGTTACCTCACAGCCACGATACGCGGGATGATCTGCTACCTCTATCTTGATGTGAGCTGAAGACCGTATACCCTGACGGAAGCTGGCATGCTCACTGGCAACGACCCGTCCCTCGGCACCCGTCACTACCAACTCCTCGTACAGCTCCTGACTGAACATATTCAGCGTGAAGTTAGCCAGCGTGCCGTCATCGTAAGTGACACATACGAAGGCGTGATCGTCGATGTCCGACTGCTCTCCCCCACGCTCAAAATCAAGGAAGTTCACGGCACGCCCCCCCTGCGCATAAACCTTAACCGGACTGGCCGCTGCCATCAGATTGATGAGATCAAAATAGTGGCAACACTTCTCCACAAGGGTGCCCCCCGAGAATCGGTTGAACTTGTTCCACTGATCGACCTTATCGAGAAACGGGGGCCGATATTCCGACATGGCCACGGTGCGGACCGAGCCCAGCACGTGGTCATTCTGGATGGCATGAAAGGCCTCTACGTACTGGGCCTTGAAGCGGTATTGCATGCCCAGCTGGATAAGGCCTGGGTAATCACTGGCGACATCCACCATCCGTCGGGCGTCCGCCAGGGACGTTGCCATGGGTTTCTCCAACAACATGGGTTTGCCCGTGACGACCAGTCTTTCAAACACCGACCAATGGCTGAAATTCGGTGTGCAAATCAGGAAGGCATCGACACTGTCATCAGCGCAAAGTGCGTCCAGCGAGTCATAGACGTTGAGCTTGCGGTCTGAATAAGCCGCAAAATCACGCAATGCCCTGTGGATGCTTTCGGCGTTACTGTCATAGATGCCGCAGACACGCGCCCGGCCCAGCAGCGAGGCGACACGAAGATGTTCCCTGCCCATCATCCCGACGCCGACAATGGCGAGGCCAGGACCCGAACGACCATCGCCCCTGGCTTGCCATGCCTGAGCCGCCAGCTGTGCCGATGGCGTTGAATAAAAACGTGGCTTCACCCGCTGTGCGTTCCCCTGTCCCTGCCCCAGTGGCCTGTGGCGAATCCCCACCAAATTACAGCATTGGCCAGCAACAGTAACGAAACCAGGGGCACAAAAGCGCGGCTCAGGCCGCCGACAAGACCCAGGGGCGAAAACAACAGGTACAGCGCCAGCACACAGGAAAGCAGCGTCGCCGCGCAGGGTATGGCATAGACCCAGGGCCGCAGGTTGACGCTTGTCCTTGCATGGAAAGTCCAGCCTTCAGTACGGGGTCGCCAATAGCCCAGCCCCAACATCAGGCAGACTTCAATCAGGAAGAGAATGGCGTACAGGTGTAAAAAGTGCAGGGGTACCTGCTCCTTGAAAACGAACTGCAGGCAACCATACGCCGTGACATGAAAAACAATGACGACTTTCGCAGCGAGCGCGGGCACCCGAGTGGTGAACAATCCCACGATCACGATGGCAATAACCGGAATGTTGTAGAAGCCGGTAAAGATGCGAATCACTTGCCATAACCCCTCCGTGGCGTACTGCAGCAGGGGCGCCACCATAAAGGAGAACAGGGCAATAGCCACACTCGCGTATTTCGCAGTCCGGACCCGGTCTCCATCACTCAACGCGCGCTTGCTCAGTGGCTCATAAACGTCGAGGCAAAACAGCGTGGCCGCGCTGTTCAACAACGAGTTGAACGAGCTGAATACGGCTCCCAGTAAGACGGCGAGAAAAAACCCCCAGGCGTAGCTGGGCAGCACATCCCGGACCAGCTGGGGATAGGCAACATCGATCGACGCCAGATCTGATCCGTACAGGTGAAAGGCGATGACACCGGGCAGCATCATCAGGAAAGGCACCAGAACCTTAAAAAAGCCCGAAAAGAGAACACCTCGCTGCCCTGCAGCAAGGTCACGCGCCGCCAAGGTACGCTGTATGACGTACTGGTTGGCACACCAATAAAAAAGATTCGCAAACACCATGCCGGTAAACAGGGTCGCGAAGGGCGTGGGATCGCTGGACCCACCAATAGCGTTCAATTTGTGGGTCTCAGACGTCACCACGGTGGTCAGCCCGGACAGCACGCTACCCCCACCCAGGGCGGCCAGCCCCAATAGGGGTATGGCCAGCCCCATAATCAAAAGTCCAATACCGTTCAGGGTATCGGAGATCGCCACCGCTCTCAGGCCCCCAAAGACGGCGTACAGGGCGCCTGTCACGCCAATCACGACAACGGTCACTGGCAGGGCGACCTGCGGTTCCAAGCCAAGCAACTCGGGTACCGAAAAAAGCTTCATCACCGCGAGGGAGCCCGAGTAGAGCACGCTGGGGATCGTCACCAGGCCATAACCCAGCATGAACAGGATGACCGTCATACGG
>JAKMEU010000102.1 GCA_022425845.1 Luminiphilus sp.
CGTCATTTGGCCGGAAAATACGCTCTTCCGCCGGGTTAGTGCCGGCCAGAATTTTCGGATGGAGGGTATGGCCAATCATTGCGGCCACAAAAAAGCCGGCGCGCGGCCAGCTTTCATCATGTCCCGGGAGCCCGGGCCGGGGGTGTAACCCCCTACCCTGCAATCAGTCCCAGCTCATACCCATCATCACCCCCAGGGTGAGCGGACGTTGGGGCCCGAAGAAGTGTGAGGGCAAAATGCCACCGTTGGCGTTGTAACCGTCCCAGGTGAACTCGTCAAAGAGGTTCTCGGCGTAGGCGCGCACATACCAGTTGTTGGCGGATTCGTACCCGACACGCAGATTGGCAATGGCGAAGCCGTCGATATAACCCTCGGGGTTGTCTTCCCAGCCGCCACCGCGCTTGCTCTCGTAAAAGATTTCAAAACTGCCGGTCACTGCGCCACCGCCGCCCATGGGAAAGTAGGCATCGAGCTTGGCCGCTGCGGTGAACTCCGGCGCCCAGAACAGGGGCCGGCCTTCACAGCCGTTGGGATCCTCAAGGCCACAGATATTCTGTATCCCGGTCGCTTCGGTATCGAGATAGCCCCCGGCTACATACGCGGTCCAGTTGTCGTTGAGTGCGATGGTCACCGCCGCCTCGACGCCCTGCCCGTCGGTTTCACCCACGTTGAGTACCCGGCCGGCAAATGCACCGGTCTCTTCCACCAGCACATAGTTAATAACCTGCATATCCTCGTACTGATAATTGAAGTACGTCAGGTCGAGATTACCGGCGCCGTTCAGGAAGCTGGTTTTGAGGCCGATCTCTATCGAGTCGACGGTCTCGGGCTCGAAGGTGCCGGGCAGGTAGCCATCGGCCTGGGTAATACCCGTCTCGTAAGCCGGCACGCCGCCATTAGCGTCTTCGATCCAGAAGCTACCGAAGCCGCCCGACTTGAAGCCCTGCGTGTAACTGCCGAAGAGCATCATGCTGTCATTGAGTTGGTACTTGGCGACAAACCGCCCGCTGACATCATCCCAACTCTTTTTGTCGGAGATGAACTCGGCGGTGGCAAAGCCGTAGGTAAAGTACGGGCCCAGATAACTCTCGGGTTCTGGTATCAGGGTGCTGAATTCCTTTTCATCCTTCGTATAGCGTGCCCCCACCTCGATATTCAGGCGTTCAGTAATGTCGTAGGACAGGTTCACGTAGGCTGCGTAGCCGGTATACCTGCCCTTGATCATGCCGGTTTCCGTCAGGGTGCCATCAGACGAGGGGTAGAAATCGTAGTAGTAGGGTACCTCGGCACAGCCGGCAAACCCGGGGTTGTAGCTGTAGCCGTAGTACTCCTGGTAGTAGGCGTCGTAATAGCTGTTCAGGTAGTACTGGCACATCAGGTCTTCTGAGCCGATGGCCCGAAAATCGGCTTCCAGGTCCTCATCGTAGTAGCTCGCCCCGGCATACCACCCCAGCGGCCCGTCACTATTGGAGGTGAGTCTTAGCTCCTGCTGGAAGTACTCGCCGCTCTGGTCAAACTGGAAATTGTTGATATTCAGGGGCGTGCCGTCATAGTCCTCTTTGTAGTAATAATCGTGGTCCTTGTAGCCTGTATTGGACGTCAACGTGGCAAAGCCAAGGTCATAGTTGATGAGCAGGCCCAACGTCAGAAGATCGCCGTCGTCCTGGTCGCCATAGCTGATATCGGAATCGAGTTCCTCGTCGGTGCCCCGCAGGCTGGTGTCCGAGGTAATGTATTCGTCGAAGGTGTCCCAGATATCGCCGCGGTCAATGGCGCGGTACATCGATCCTGACTGCTGACGCTCTTCGTATTCGATAATCGCATCTACTGAAAGCCGCTCCGTCTCATAGCGGGTCGACACTCGGACGGCCCACTTCTCGTGATCGATCTCATCCCGCCCGGAATAGACGTTGCGGGCAAACCCATCTTCCTGCGAATAGTACGCGGCCACGCGGGTGGCCAGGTTCTCGGTGTGGGTTGCGTTGATCGCGCCTTCGGCCACCAGGTGATCGCGCTCCCCAACGTCGAGGTCGATGTAGCCACTGTCACTGCCAATCTCGGCTTTTCGGGTGTACACGCTGAAGGCGCCACCAATGGCATTTCGTCCAAACAAAAAGTTCTGGGGACCGCGCAGGATTTCGGCGCGTTCAATGTCGTAGAGGCTGGTAACGACGGCGCCGTTGCGCCCTTCATAGAGATCATTTTTGAAAAATCCCGAGGATGGATCACCCCCCACACCA
>JAKMEU010000117.1 GCA_022425845.1 Luminiphilus sp.
GTGGGGGAACTGGAGCTGGCGCCACCCGGGGAACTGATCATCGAACCCAGCGCCGAAGTTGCGGCACCTGTCACCGAACTGAATTTTGACCTCGCTCCTGCCGGTGCACCCATTCCCAATCTAAAGCGCAATGTCGATAACCTCGATCCGAATACCGATCATCTGCACCTACTCTCCGAGGACGGAGATTAACGGGTGCCGCAGAAAACCCCCGCGCTATGGCGACACCTTCTCGCCATGGTGTACGACACATTTCTGGTCGCGCCACTCCTTATGGCGAATGCCTTCGTCCTTGTAGCTCTCTTTGGTCCCACGAGTTCTGTCGCTGAGCCCGCGGTCCCCAGCTGGCTAATGCAACTCACTTCTTTACTTGTGATTGCCACGTTTTTCATTGTCTTTTGGCGTAAAAGTGGCCAGACATTGGGCATGCAGGCGTGGCGAATTAAACTGGTTAGCGATACGGGAGAGGCTGTAGGCGTTATGCAGGGACTGATTCGCTGCGCGTCTGCGGTGGTGAGCGCGGCCCCGCTGGGGCTGGGGTATTGGTGGGCTCTGGTCCATCCTCAGGGCCGATCCTGGCACGACCTGTGGTCTAAAACTCACCTGCAACTCGAGCCCAAACGGAGCAAGGCAAGCTAGTCGGCCTCCTGTTTATCGAGTCAGGGTTGGCGGGTCAGCAGCCAAAGCCCAGCCACGTAGCATAAAAGGATAGGAATCACGGCTGCGAGAATCGCCGGCAAACCGAAAATAAGGCTCGCCGGCCCGAAAAAATCCTGAGATATACGAAAGACAACACCAATGATTACTCCGGTAAATATCCGCGCACCCAGATTGCCGTCCCGTAATGGTCCAAAAATGAAGGACATAGCCACCAGCACCAAGCCGGCTACCGCCAGGGGCTGGAGGACCTTGCGCCAAAAGGCCAGCTCAACATCGCGATACATTAATCCCTGGTTACGGAGATACCTGGCATAGGGCCACAACTGTCGGGTAGGCAAGCTGTCGAGGGCAACCACCTCGAGTGCCAAAAGCTCGGGAGTCACCTCGGTATCCCAAACCTCCGTGGTGACACGATCAGTGACGGCACGCTCGGCAGTAAGTTGTGTTCGGGAAACCTTTTCCAGCAGCCAGTGATCACCCTGGTAGGTACCGCGTTCCGCACGCAGGCTGCGGGTCAAGCGACGCTGCTCATCAAAGGTCAACAACTGAACCCTGTGTATTACGCCACCTCGCTGGACAGCAGCCACATGAATAAAGGTGCTGCCATCGCGATTCCATACACCGCCTCGAGCGGTGAAACTACTTTGCCCCTCTTGGGTCAGGGCTTTGTGACTAACCGCCATCTGTTCGGAAACCGGCGCAATAAACTCACCCACCAGGAAGCCCGCAGCGGCCAGCAGCAACGCAGGTTGGAGTGTGGCAACCGCTAACTGCGGCAGGGAGCGACCCGCGGTGCGCGCAATGGTCAGTTCATTGGTCGACGCTAATCTGCCCAGACCGATCAAACCGCCAATCAGGGCAGCAAAAGGTATGTATTCGTGAATCCGTCTCGGTAACGAGAAACCGACATAGATCAAAACGTCGATAAATCTGTAGGATGGCGAAATATCATCGAGCTCATCGATCACCGTGCTTAGCCCATCCAGTCCCACCAGCACGGCAAGAACGGCGAGAGTCGTCCCCAGCACGTTGACGGCGAGGTATCTATTAAACCGGCGCATTTCTGCGGCTCGAAATATAAGCGAAAAGAGATTCCCGATAGAGCAGCAGCCCTGCCAAAGCGGCAAACGTTAGATGCGTTGCTATGAGCCCCAGCAGACTGCCTCCGCCCTCAATCCATGAGCGAGCCTGGGTTAGTGCAAGAAAATACAGGAGAAAAATGACCAGAGCCGGCCCCAGCTGGGCATAGCGGCCCCTCCTCGCATCGGTGCGACTCAGCGCCAGAGCAATAATGACGCTTACAGGGACCAGTAGGGGTAGCGACAGGCGCCACCATAATGACGCCCTTTCTCGTGGGCTGTTACTGATGAGCAACTCTGACGTCGGCACCGCATCGATGCGGGTGGTCGCTCGCAGACCGTCGCGTTCCTCTGGGATAATTTCACCGTAGGTTTCAAAGGCAACGGCCTCATAAGTCGGGTCGCCAGGCACTCCCTGGTAACGTGTTCCGTCGCGCAACTCCAGAAATCGGCGACTTCCATCATCGTTACTTACAATCTCGGCTTCACGCGCATAAACAACGCTTGTCGCCTCCCCATCGCCCTCGCGTTCGACAGTAAAAACGTTGTGCATTACCCCTTCATTGTCTATCCGTTCAGCATAGGTCACCAACTGCCCGCCACGCTGAGACTTGAAGCGCCCGGCTGCCATCACCTGAAGACCCTCGGCATTACGCGGATTGTCGAGCAGCGCCTGGGCCCGCTCGGATCCCTGGGGTGCCAGGTACAGAGACAAAAAGGCGACAAGAAACATGACCGCTACGCCCGGCACCAACAGGTAGCCGGCCATGCGGGTGGGGCTGACGCCACAAGCCTTCAGAACAACCATTTCGCTCTCAGCGTAGAGACGGCCCAGCGACAACAGGACGCCCAGGAACAGGCCCAATGGCAAGATCAATTCAAAAAAGCTGGGCAGTCGAAACAGCATAACAGGCAACAAAATATCAGCGGTCAGGCTCCCCGTCGCCGCTTCTGCCAGGTAGCGAATGAATCGCCCACTGAAAACGACAAGAAACAGCACAAATGTAACGGCCAATGTGTGGCTGACGACGTCTCGGGTCAAATACAGAAAAATGCGCATCGCCAGGCAATCCAGATCAAGCGGTTATTGCTTAACATATGTTGTTCGGGCCGCAGTCATCATACACTATGCCCCCTGCATTTTTTCCCAACGATCTGGAGTTACCATGTCCCAACCTACCTTTACTGCACGAAAGATCGCTTCTATCGCGGACGCCTCAACCGCCTGCCTCGTGCTGCCGATGTTTGACGATCTCTCCCTAAGCAAGGAACTCGCCAAACTGGACAAGCGACTCGCAGGGACGCTTTCCCGCGCTTTGGAGCTGGGTGACTTTTCAGGGGCCCCGGGGACATCCCTCACGCTGCTGGGGGATAAAAAAATACAGCGGGTGCTGCTCGTCGGCTGTGGCGCTGTTAAGAAATTTGATGCCGAAAATCAGAAAAAAGCCGCTACGGCCATCGGTCGAAGCGTCGCTGCCGGAAAAGCCAGGGAGGCGCTGCTTTACTTCGGAGACCTGTCCGTAGAAGCAGAGGGGTTGCACCGACTCATAGAGGCCGTGGCCACCGAAATACTGCACGCCTGCTATGTGTACACCCAGACCCTGAGCAAGCCCAAAAATCTACCCAACCTGGCTAAAGTTAATGTTTGTGCAGGCGCGCTGATCACTACAGCAAAAGTCCGTGCCGCACTTGATGCCGGTGCTGCAATCGGTGGAGGCGTCAATTTCACCCGGGAATTGGGCAACCTGCCAGCCAATATTTGCACACCGACTTACCTCGCCAAGCAGGCCAGGGCATTGGCAAGGAAACACCCCAATCTATCCGTTAGCGTTCTCAACGAAAAGAAAATGCGTGAGTTGGGTATGGGATCGCTGTTGTCAGTGGGACACGGTAGCGATCAGCCCTCACAACTTATCGTTCTCGAATATAAGGGAGGTAAGGCCAAGGAAGCGCCCTACGCACTCGTGGGCAAGGGCATTACCTTTGATACCGGGGGAATCTCGCTCAAACCGGGCGGAAAAATGGATGAGATGAAATTCGATATGGGGGGAGCCAGTTCCGTCTTGGGAACTGTGAAGGCCGTCGCCGATCTCAATCTGCCCATTAACGTTGTAGGCGTTGTTGCTGCGGCTGAGAATATGCCCAGCGGCCGCGCTACCAAACCGGGTGATGTCGTTACCAGCATGAGTGGTCAAACGATTGAAATACTCAATACCGACGCGGAAGGTCGCCTTGTGCTCTGCGACGCGCTGACCTACGTCGGCCGATACAAGCCCAGGGAGGTAGTGGATATCGCGACGCTAACGGGCGCCATCATCGTCTCACTGGGACACGAAGCCTGCGGGATCTTTGCCAATGATGACGACCTCGCGGAAGCTCTGCTGTCAGCAGGCCAGCGAAGCCAGGATCGGGGTTGGAGAATGCCCATCTGGCAGGAATACCAGAAGCAATTGGATTCTAAATTCGCCGATATGCAAAATATTGGCACGGGTACGGCAGGCAGCGTCACGGCGGCCTGCTTTCTCGCGCGCTTTACAGAGCAGTATAAGTGGGCCCATCTTGACGTCGCCGGCACCGCTTTTCGGAGTGCCCCCAAGGGAGCCACCGGACGCCCTGTCCCAATGCTGGTGGAATATTTGAGAGGTCGGGCGGGACAGTAGCAGCATGACGCGCATTGATTTCTACGTTGTGGCCGATGCGACGCCATCATCCCGCATCGAGGTTGCTGTGCGACTGGCTGAGAAAGCTTGGGGAAGGGGCCATCGCCTGTATATAAATTCCCATAGTGAGGCTGAAGCCGACCAGTTGGACGAGCAGCTTTGGTCCCAGCGCCCGGGTAGTTTTCTGCCCCATGAGACGGTACGTGAAGGTTTCTCGGCGCCCATTGTTGTAGGCTGGGGCCAGGAACCTGCCGGCCATGACGACGTGCTGATCAATCTTGCCCTGTCGCCACCTGCTTTCTTCTCGCGGTTTCAACGCGTGGCAGAAGTCGTTAATCAAGACCCCGTTGCGCTTCAGTCAATGCGAGAGGCATGGCGTTTTTATAAAGACCGCGGATACCCCCTGCAAAAACACGACCTCTAATCACACTTTCGGAAATACAATCCGCGTAGCGAACTCGGAAAATCATTATGGAAAAAATATTTTCCCCTGCAGCCATAGAAAAGCGATGGTACGAGACATGGGAGCAAAGCGGTTATTTCGCACCACAGGGTGGTGAGACGCCGTTTTCAATCCCCATCCCCCCGCCCAATGTGACAGGCTCCCTCCATATGGGCCATGGTTTTCAGCAGGCGATCATGGACGCCCTCATCCGCTATCACCGAATGAAGGGTGATAACACCTTATGGCAGGTGGGCACTGACCATGCAGGTATCGCGACGCAGATGTTGGTAGAACGCCAACTTGAGGCAGAAGGTATCAATCGTGAGGCACTGGGTAGAGACGCCTTTGTGGAAAAGGTCTGGGAGTGGAAAGCGCAGTCAGGGGGCACCATTACAAGACAGCTGCGACGGCTTGGCGCCTCAGCGGATTGGAGTCGCGAGCGCTTCACGATGGACCCTGGACTATCCCAGGCAGTGCAGACGGTATTTATTCAGTTGTACGAGGAGGGCCTGATTTACAGGGGCCAACGGCTGGTCAACTGGGATCCCAAGCTGCACACGGCCATCTCCGACCTCGAAGTGGTTTCGGAGGAAGAAAACGGTCATTTATGGCACCTCAGATATCCACTGAGTGACGGTTCAGGACATCTGGTCGTTGCGACAACGCGCCCTGAAACCATGTTGGGCGATTCGGCTGTTGCCGTACACCCCGAGGATGAGCGCTATCGCGACCTGGTGGGGAAAATGATCGCCCTCCCCCTGTGTGATCGAGAAATCCCAATCATTGCTGACGAATATGTCGATCCTGAATTTGGGACTGGCTGCGTCAAAATCACGCCAGCCCATGACTTTAATGACTACGAAGTGGGCCAACGCCACCAACTCCCGCTGCACAATATTCTTACGCGCGATGCAGCGATCAGCGACGCTGCTCCGCCGGCCTACAGGCAATTAGACCGTTATGCTGCGCGGGAAAGAATCGTGGCCGACTTCGAGGCACTGGGTCTCCTGGAGAGGGTTGATGACCACCTGCTCAAAGTTCCGCGGGGTGATCGATCCGGAGTGGTAGTTGAGCCCTGGCTTACCCCGCAGTGGTATGTAGACGCCAAAAAACTTGCCGGACCCGCGATAGAGGCCGTCGAAAGTGGGGCTATCCAATTTGTACCCCGGCAATGGGAGAACACTTATTTCGCCTGGATGCGCGACATACAGGATTGGTGTATCAGTCGGCAGTTGTGGTGGGGACATCGTATTCCTGCCTGGTACGACCCCGAGGGAAATATCTATGTCGGTGAGGATGAGGCCGCTGTAAGAACCGCGCACTCACTGCCAGACAGTCTTGCTCTAAGCCAGGATGAAGACGTTCTTGATACGTGGTTTTCATCGGCACTCTGGACGTTTTCTACGTTGGGATGGCCTGATGAGACCGAGGAATTGGCGACTTTCCACCCCGCTTCCGTACTGGTCACCGGCTTCGACATCATCTTTTTCTGGGTCGCCAGGATGATCATGATGACCCTGCATTTTCGCAAGGAAGTGCCGTTCCATACGGTTTACGTCCATGGTCTCGTGCGGGATGGCGAGGGACAAAAAATGTCCAAATCCAAGGGTAACGTCATAGATCCCATTGATCTCATTGACGGCATCGACCTCGAGACCCTGGTCGAAAAGCGAACGGCAGGCATGATGCAGCCCAAAATGGCAGATCGCATAGCAAAGCAGACCCGTCGCCATTTTCCAGAGGGCATTCCGGGTTTCGGCACGGATGCCTTGCGCTTCACATTTTACTCCCTGGCTTCGACGGGCCGGGATATCAAGTTTGATATCAACCGTATGGAGGGCTACCGCAACTTTTGCAATAAGCTTTGGAACGCGGCGCGCTATGTGCTGGCCAACTGCGAGGATGTGTCCTTCGACAGCGGCGATGCCGAGCTTTCCCTACCGGATCGATGGATCATGAGTCGACTCGAGCGGTCAACGCGGGATGTCGAACAGGCAATAGACAACTACCGTTTCGACCTGGCGTCACAGGCGCTTTACGAGTTTGTCTGGAATGAATTTTGCGACTGGTATCTTGAATTGTCGAAGCCGGTGCTATGGGACGCAGATTCGCAGCCAGCACGCGCGCTGGGAACGCAGCGCACCCTGCTTCAGGTTCTGGAGACAACCCTGCGCCTGTTGCACCCCATGATGCCCTTCATTACGGAGGAAATATGGCAGACGGTGGGTCCACTTGCCGGCCGGCCGGGCTCAACCATCATGCTGCAACCTTGGCCGCAGCCTGATCCGGGACGGCTCGACGAGGAGGCGGAAGCAGAAGTTGGCTGGTTGCAGGGGGTCATCGTTGCTATCCGCACGATACGTGGAGAGGCGCAACTGGGTCCCGCCAAAACGCTGGACGTATTGATTAGGAATGCCACAGAAGTCGATGAAACACGATTCCAGCGCAATGCGCCGCTTCTGCAAAAACTGGCGAAAGTCGACTCTGTAACCTTGTTAAAGCCGGCCGATGAGGTGCCCCCTGCTCTATCAGCACTTCACCAACAGTTGGAAGTCCTCGTGCCCATGGCCGGAGTTGTCGACATCGAAGCCGAAAAAGCGCGACTGGAAAAGGAGCTTGAAAAGCACCGTAAGGAAATGGATCGGCTGCAGACAAAGCTGTCCAATCCCAACTTTGTAGACCGCGCTCCCAGTGATGTCGTGGAAAACGAACGGTCAAAGCAACGTGCTGCTCAGGACGCTTTCGACAAAGTCGGCGAGCAACTGGCGCGCTTACAGGGATTGCACTAAAGCCGGGATACTGTTATCTAAGCGGTATAAGAAAAACAGGAGTGGCGTATGTCTGAACGTCAAAACGGCGTTGTGAAGTGGTTCAACAATGCCAAGGGCTTTGGGTTCATAACAATCCCAGACAAAGCAGAAGATATTTTTGTGCACTTTCGCGCGATTCAGGGTGACGGATATCGCTCCCTCAATGAGGGCGAAGAGGTCGAATTTACGTTGGTCGAAGGACCCAAGGGACTGCAAGCCGAAGAAGTTACTAAACGCTGATCCCCCTTGGGGCCAGTATTTGATAGACTCCCCCGGCCCAAGTGACCCGGATGTCCCATGCCACCCCAACAACACCAACTCAGCCTGCTAGGCCGGCTGCTCGTCAACGTTTCTCTCGCTGGCGCGATCTATGCAGCAGCAGAGCTGCTTCCCGAGACGGGATTCAACCACGCTATCGCCCTCTTCGTTCTTGCAGTTGGCTGCGCGCTCATCGCCAACGTCAGCGTCACGCCACCCAAACCCGCACAGGCCAAACCAAGA
>JAKMEU010000145.1 GCA_022425845.1 Luminiphilus sp.
ATCACTGTGAAGCCGTTGAGCATCGCAAAGAACCGCCATTTCAGGAAAAAAATGATCAAGTGCATCGGCGATTGCCACGGTGTCGATAAAAATATCACTGCCAACCTGTAGAACAGGGGTACCTCGATAGCCGCCGGTAATGGCCTCGATATCCGGTTTCGGCGCGGTCATGGGCATTTCCACTGACTGCCAGGTCAAGCCCTTGATGCCCATCATTTTCTGGGCCTTTTGTGAGAAAGGCGAGGCATCGTAGTGATGAAGTATGGGATGAGGCATGGTCTCTCCGTGTCATTCAGTTGTTGTCTAAGCCCTCAGCCGTCTGGTTCAGCAGGACCGCATAATCCTCACTGGCTATCTCAGCGGTTGGATAGGTCGCCAGCGCAGACTTCACCGCTGGCCGCAGTGCGACAGCCTCATACCAATCTTCCAGTGCCGGGAATTCGCTCAATGCCTGACCCTGCCAGTCGGCATGCACCAGCCAGGGCCAACACGCCATGTCGGCTATCGAATAGCTGTTTGCCAACCACTTTCGGCTGCCAAGATGCTCGTTCATTACGCCATAGAGCCGGTTGACCTCATCGGTATAACGGCGAATGCCATAGGGAACACGCTCAGGCGCAAATCGGCGAAAATGGTGCGCCTGCCCCGCTGCGGGGCCCAAGGCGGACATTTGCCAGTAGAGCCACTGTTTACACAGCCAGCGCTCCTCAGAAACGGCACTCAAAAAACCACCATGCTGCTCGGCAAGAAACTCCAGAATGGCGCCTGATTCAAAAATAGTCGCCCCGCTTCGCAGTTGCAGCACAGGTACCTTTCGGTTCGGATTAAGGGCAGCGAACTCAGCGCTGAGCTGCTCGCCCCCTGCCAGATCGACTTTCCGTGCCTGCCATTTGATACCCAACTCGTTGAGCAGAATGATTACTTTCAGGGAATTTGGAGACGGATAGAAATGCAGCGTATAACCCACGTCCTGCCCATCACCGTCACGATGACCGTTCACGGCTGTATCGATGCGCCGTACCAAATAGGCGAACTGTAGGCACGATCCTGAATCAAACGCGGTGCCGCCTTCGGAGGCTCTACCCCAAAAAATGCGGCATCCCGAGTTGTCCAGCGGGGCCTGGGCACCTCAATGACCCGTGCGTAGTAAACAGCATGATGAGCGGCATCAAACTCCGTGTCTGTCCATACTGTTCGCAGCGCTGCGGCTCCGTCAGTCTCAGCATCACCCGCCAACAGCACGTCGAAGACCCGCTCATGACGCCTGCCGGATTCGTCAACCCAACCTTTCACCACCTGCAAAGCATGCAGATCGGCACCATCGGGCTCCTTCATGGCGATAACGATAAAAGTGGGCTGTCTTGAATGCCCCTGTTGAGGCAGCGAATCTGGCGGCGAGAGTGTTCCGCCCATTGGCACACCCCGTTCGTAACCTGCAACCGAGACCGGAACGCGCTGCAGATCCCTCTCAGTAAAATCCCAGCCTGCAAAAAAGCGCAGCTGGATACGCGAGCCGGTAGTGGCGTAAACCTCGCGTCGCCGCAGCGCATCGAAGAGCGCCTCGCGCGTATTTTCCCGCGCCCAAACGCCGGTCAAACCTGAAGCACTGAGCCGCCAGTTATCATTGAGAACCTGCGCCATCTGAGTGAACATGCGCTCCGCGGAGGGTTCGGTGGAACGAAATTTTCCAAAAAAATTGTCCTCCGCTACGGCGCTATACCCCGTATGTGAATCGGTGGCGCCTATTAGCCCGAACAAATAGGGATTCGCTCCCAGAGTCCGCTGATAATGAAGACCCTGTGTCAGTGCCGAACGGGCGTATTCCTGCGGAAACATCCAATCGGCCTTCTGCGCAGTCATCGCTATGTTGCCTTCATCCCAACGCTCAAAAGCGGCATAGCGATCATCCGGTGACAGGATGGGATGCGTCTCCGAGTCACCCTTGACCTGGGTTACTTCCAGCAGCGGCTCCCACTTTGCGCGTGCTTCAGCATAGCTTCGGTCTATTGGTTTCCCCGACAGTGTTTCCGGCGCAAACATACGGCCGTTACTGACATTTGAATTGTGGGGAATCGCCAGCACCGAACCATCGGTAGCCGACTCGTAGCTCGCCATGGAAGCCCACAGGTCTTCCGGGTCGTTGCTGTCCTGGGATGAAAACGGCAGCGACTGATCAGCGAAGCCAAGCCCCTCCCGGTACAGCACCACCCGATGCAGGTTGTCGCCGGAGATCGTAGACGTCCATTCGTAGGCTGGAAATGCAGTGAATAAATGCGGCTGGTTATGCCTGTCCGCCGTCGTGACGGCTTCTCGCCAGGCCGCCGACACAACGGCTGGCGGCGTCATTTTTTCAGGCGATGGGTTCTGAAACGCATCGGCAAACGCCATGGTCAGCTCGCCCATCTTATCGCTGCGCAACAGCTCCAACCATTCAGCCGCCAGGGGCCAGCCTGCCAGTCGCGGATCCTCTGCGTCGAGAAGTCGATAAACTGAGAGATACTCGGCATGGTCACTGATGGCGAGAAAATCAAGGGCATACCGCGGTCGAACCGACATACCGTTGCCCGCCTCGACCAGTTCTCCCCGGGCAAAGCGATAAGCCGTGTCGGGCGTAATTCGGGAGCCCATCGTGTAGGCATCTGCGGAGTTGCTGGTGTGAAGGTGCAGGTCGCCCCAGTACAACTGGGTGGTTTGAGCAGCCGCGTTCGGGGAGTAACTGATATCGGCCGTTACTCTTGGTGACCCGAGACCAGACCAAACCAGCAGCGCGGCCATCCACCACGTCATCCACCACGCCATCCGGCGATGACGATGGCTGGAACAGCAATCCACCCATCTGTCCGCATCACCGGTCAGCAAGGCTCAAGTCCCAATCGCCGCTCCAGTTCCACATGGAAGTGTCGCAGGCGCTGCTCCTGCTCTCCCCAAAGCTGACCTTCGAAGGCCTTGCTACGCATCCCCTCCTGGACCGAGGGCAAGAACGCCGCATCCTGACTGAGGACCAGACCCAGTCCAGGATCCTCATGCATGAGGTACGTTTCGGTAGGCGCCCGGACAGTCCCGGTGACATCAGTGTTATCGGGTAGGCCCATCCACGCCGGAGGACAATAATCGGGATCATCCACCGGGAACATCAGGGTCATTGTGTCGTACCAGAATTTTTCCGGGTCGCTGTCATGGGGCAGGAAGCGCATCAGGAATATAGCCTCGGGATGACACCCAATCTGCACGTTGGGAAAAACGCCGGTAGCCCAGCTGTCGGACAGCTGTCCGTCAGTAAAACGTTCGTAACCAAGCCCCAGTCGCTCGGAGCGCGCACGCTTACCCTGCTGAATAGCGGCCCGCACATCCGTGGCCGAACCGGTAAAGGCCTCTGGATCGATGCCGGCCTCTCGCAGCATGAATTGCAAACCCTCGTTCACCGTGACTTGATCTGGAAAACGGGGACTGGGTTGGCCCAGGGGCACAATCATCCGGCTGGCACCTTTGGGATACAGGTCGTACTGCACATTAAGGTCGCCCATGACACCCCGTGTTTCGGGATGGACTGCGTGAAGGTGGTAACTCTCATAAAAAGCCTCAACCCCTACCTTCCAGTTGGAGCCCCATTCACTGCGAACGTGACGTACCACTTTCATCCGTTCTATGTGGTAGTTCTCCAGGTAACCTGCGGGAAGCCCAATTTCATCGGCAAGGGGAGCGGCTTGATCATCCATAGTGATGAAGATCAGGCCCGCATGCACCTCACAGCGGGCCTGCTTCAGGCTCGGCCTGTGTTCGACCACCTCAGGCTTGAAGGTCTCCTCATCGGTGATGCTGCGCAATGCCCCGCCATTGGTAAAACTCCAGCTGTGAAACGGACAGACAAACACTTTCTTGTTCCCGCGCTCCTCGTCCAACAATCTGGAGCCACGATGGGGACAGACGTTGTAAAAGACGCGAACACCATCAGCCGTATTTGACACGATGAAAGACTCGTGGCGAATTCGAAAAAGGAAGTAGTCCCCAACCTCGGGAATATCACTCACGACACCGGCAATCAGCCAGCTTCTCGACCACAGGCGATCCCATTCACGTGCCATATAGGCCGGGGAAAAATATCCGGTCTTATCGTGAAC
>JAKMEU010000156.1 GCA_022425845.1 Luminiphilus sp.
GTGGGGCACTACTTCAAGCGCATGGCCTTACTGGAAAGCTGGCCGAAACACCGTGATGCAGTCATCGCAGAATTCATTCAACACCGCGGGGAAACACAGTGACACCCCCCCGATAAACCAGACACAACAATAGGGAGCGATAACATGGATCTAGAACTGACAGGTAAAGTGGCTTTGGTAACAGGATCCACCAAAGGCATTGGACGAGCCATCGTAGAACGTTTCGCTGCAGAAGGCTGTCACGTGGGCATCTGCGCCCGCAACGAGGGCGAGGTTACACAGGCGGTTGCGGAGTTACAGAAGCATGGCGTCAAGGTGGCGGGCTCGGCCGTCGATGTGGCCAGCGCCGATTCGATGCAAGCCTGGATCGAACACTGTGCCTCGGCTTTGGGCGGCATTGATATTTTCGTCCCCAATGTTTCCGCGGGCGGAGCAGACGCCTCTGAAGACGGATGGCGCGCCAACTTTGAGGTCGACATGCTCGCTACCTGGCGAGGCGTACAATTGGCGACCCCCTACCTTGAGCAATCGGATGCGGGCAGCATCGTGGTGATATCCTCCACCGCCGCACTTGAGGCTTTCGCCGGCGCGGTGCCCTACAGCGCACTCAAGGCGGCCTTGCTTAACTACTCGGGCAATCTTGCACAGGACATGGCGCCCAAGGGTATACGCGTTAACGCCGTGAGTCCTGGACCCATCTTTATTGACGGCGGCGCCTGGGACAATATCAAACAGGCCATGCCTGAGATCTATGAGGGCACGGTTGCGGCCATCCCCATGGGACGTATGGGAAGTGGCGCTGAAGTCGCTGATGCCGTGGCCTTCCTGGCCAGCCCACGCTCAAGCTTCACCACGGGCACCAACATGGTGTTGGACGGCGGGTTCACAAAACGCCTTCAATTCTGACACCCTGATGGGGGTGGCGTGGATAAAACACGCCACCTCTTTTTGCGGCTAGTATTCCCCCGCCATGCGGTCGTTCAGGTGTTCGTGGAAGGCCTGGACACGCCGCTCTTGATTGGGCATCCAAAAACCCTGAAAACCTTCAGAGGCCAGCCCCACCTGTTGCGACCGGGCGATACTCAGGTCCTGATCTGCCGTAGTGCCAAGCGTCTTCTCTCCGTAAGCAATGTGCTCGTGCTCTGCGTCCTGCACGGGCAGATCGGGACCGCCCGCCGGAGATGGGGTCATATCCTGTCCGGCAACGCGGTTGACCAACCACCAATGATCAAAGTAGCAGCGCCCGGGATCCGTGGGATGTGGCCTGGGCCGAAGTAACTGAACCCCATCGGGGCCTACGGTAATGACATTGTTGGGAAAGAGGTTGTAGATAACATAGTCCGTGAGTTGATAATCCGAGCGATAGGCGTAGTGGGTATAGCCCCGCTCCACCCCGAGGTGGCGCTTGGACTGCTGGATGGCCAGGCGAAGGTCTGACCAGGTTGCCCTGCCGGTGTATTCATCGCTATTCACATTCCAGGCGCTGGCCATGCTTTTCAAGGGTTCGCCAATGACTTCCGAACCGTATTGCTGGCTGGGCATAAAAGCCGGGAACCAACCCCGGTTATGTCCCCCGGGGAACAAATCAAACTGGCAGTCCTGATAGTCAGCGGCGATGTAGGGAATCAGTTCTGGGTGCAACACCTTAACGTGGTATGCCTCATTGAAATTATCAGTGATGATTTTCCAGTTCGCCTCTGCATCAGCAGTAATATCGAGCACCCGGACCATGTCTTCAATGCGATGTGAATCGAGCTCCCTGCATATCTGCTCCCCCAAAAAAGCCTCTAGACTGCTGGGCTCGGGATCGAGATTAAACCAGAGCATGCCAAATCGCTCCTCGCACTGAACTTCCTTGAGACGCGCTTTACCACAGGGATTAACGGCGTAATCCTCGGGATCCGGAACATCGACAACCGTTCCCGTCCAGTCAAATTGCCAGCCGTGATAGGGGCAGTGAAAGCGATCCACCGCCCCCTCCGTGGCCTCAGTGATCCGGGTACCGCGGTGAGGGCAAACATTCAGGAGCGCTCGGGCAGAACCGTCTTCCTGCCGCACCACAATCACCGATTCATGCCCTATTTGGGCCGTGACATAGTCACCCGGCTCGGGCATCTGATACGACACCCCTGCAATATTCCAGACCCGACTCCATACCTGACGCAGTTCTCGCTGCAAATAATCGCGACAGGTGTAGCGATCGGCGGAGACGCTATCTCCGCGCAGTTGGGGCTCAGGCGCTTTTGGCGGCTGATTAAGCTCCCTCGGTAATATCACGGGCTCACGAGCGTTCATGGGCGTCCTCTAAAACTCATGTAAAGTGCGTGGATAGCAATGTAGCGGCGACGGCACAAAAAACAAGGATAAGCTGTTGTTTCCCAATGACCCAGCAATTCACAGCATTCAAGCAGGCTACCTGGGGGCAGTGCCATGGGGCTGATCAACTATCGATCCAAATTTCGCGTGCTGGTCGCCACCAAGGGGCACCCCTACGCGAGGGATGCTTTTAGCGAATTACTCGACTCCCTGCCTGACATAGCCTGCACGGTCGTCGAGCAGCCGGCCAGCCAGGTATTCCTGCAGCCGATCGCAGCCGCCCCTTATAACGTCCTCGTTTTCTACGACATGCCCGGCATCGATTTCAGCACCCAGCCACCCACGCTCATCGAGCCAACTCCCCAACTGAAAAAGAATCTTGAGGACCTCGTGAACAGCGGAATCGGAATGGTATTCCTGCATCACGCACTGGCCTCATGGCCGCTGTGGCCGGAATTTGGGGAACTCATAGGAGGTCGTTTTCTTTATAACCCGCAGGTCTGCCGGGGGGAACAGGTTCTGGACTCGGGCTACCGACACGACGTGCGCCAGACCTTCACTGCAGTAGCCCCCGAGCACCCGGTCATGCAGGGCATACCCTCCCAGTTTTCCCTCACCGATGAACCGTATCTCTGCGAAATTTTTACCGACTCGATAAGCCCCCTTTTTTATAGCGACTATGCGTTTGATCGCGACCACTTTTTCTCGGCACAACACGCCGTTACGGGGAAGATGTTTTGCAATACGGACTGGCATCATCCCACGGGTTCGTGCCTGGCCGGCTGGACACGGCAGCAGGGGGCGAGTCGTATCGTTTACCTCCAGCCCGGAGATACCGAACAGACCTTTCTAAACC
>JAKMEU010000180.1 GCA_022425845.1 Luminiphilus sp.
GTGGGGACCTGCTGCTTTGGCAAACCGATTCACGCTGTCGATTGGCAAATCGTCGATGAACAGAAGTCCGTCGTGCCGCCGGGACAGCCCGGCGAGTTGCGGGTTCGAGCCCGCGGTCCCGAGCCCATGAAAGGCTATTTTTCGGGGTATCTGAAAAACCCCGGTGCCACCGAAGAAATCTGGCAGGACGGGTGGCTCAACACGGGAGATGTAGTGGTCGAACTCGAAGACGGCAGCCTCGCTTTCGTTGATCGACGAAAAAACATTATCCGACGCTCTGGAGAAAATATTTCAGCCCTCGAGGTAGAAGCGGCCCTCGCTGGCCATCCGGCCATCCAAACCGCGGTAGCGACCGCGGTACCCGACGAAATGCGGGGCGATGAAGTTGCGTTGTGCGTTATCCTGAAACCCAATGCGGACGGCAGTGACGAAATGGCGCGCTCGATTCAGGCACACGCCCTCTCAAAACTGGTTTATTTCAAGGCACCGGGCTGGATCGTGTTTGCACACAGCCTACCCGTAACGGCGGCGAATAAACCGCGGCGGGCTGATATTAAACAGCTGGCACGGACGCGAGTAGATGAAGGTGATGCCCACGACCTGCGCGCCTTGAAAACCAGGAAAAAAACAGGGTGAGAAGCTACGAGGGCATTGTCCTGACATCACCCATTAGCCTGGGCTATGCCCGGCAGAGCGCCCATGGCGCTGGTTGGTATGTGGGTTCGGTCCTCCGGGAGTTACTGGGGGCCACCGGTATCGAAAAAGCTGACGTGGATGGCCTGTCGGTATCGAGCTTTTCCCTGGGTGCGGATTCAGCCGTTGCATTGACACAACAACTCGGACTCTGTGTGCGCTGGATTGAAGAGGCCAATGTGGGCGGTGTCTCTGGCGTGCTGGCCCTGCGCCGTGCCGCCCGCGCCGTTCAGTGCGGTGAGGCGGAGATCGTCGCCTGTATCGGGGGTGACGGTGCAGCGCATCGATCCTTTGAATTAATGGCAGCGCAATTTTCTAACTGGAGTATTGACGCCGCGTTCCCCTATGGCGCTGCAGGTCCCAATGGCCCATTCAGCCTGATAACAGAGCATTACATGAATCGTTACGGGGCCCGGCGGGAAGATTTCGCGCGGATCTGTCTGGACCAGCGCTACAACGCCAATCACTACCCACCGGCATTACTGGGACACAAAACCCTGTCCCTGGACGACTACCTAACCGCGCGGCCCATCGCCGGGCCACTGCACCTGTTTGACTGTGTCATGCCCTGCGCCGGCGGCGAGGGCTTTTTGGTGATGTCTGAGGAACGGGCACTGCATCTGGGTATTCCCGGGGTCCGCATTCTCGCCGCAGATGAGCGTCACAACGCCCATGCGGAGGACCCCATACAGGATCGCGGCGGCTGGACCGACTATATCGACGCGCTCTATGACCGCGCCCACGCTGGACCCGAGGATGTGGATCTTCTTCAGACCTATGATGATTACCCCGTCATCAGCATGATGCAGATGGAAGATCTGGGTTTCTGCGCAAAAGGCGAGGGACCGCAATTCGTGCAGGGCACGGATATGCGCTTTGACCACTCGGGCCCAGCGAAAAATAAACTACCCCACAATACATGTGGCGGTCAGCTGTCCTGCGGTCAAGCCGGGGCAGCTGCCGGTTTTCTGGGCGTTACCGAAACCCTGCGACAACTGACGGGCGCAGCGGTCAGTCATCAGGTGCCACAGGCCCGGCTGGGCTTGATCAGCGGTTACGGCATGGTCAACTATGACCGTGGCCTATGCTCGGCCGCCGCCCTGCTTGCCGGAGGTGACGTTTGAGCGCGCGAGATAAAATGCGCAAGCGCCTGAAGCTCAACCGACCTTCGCTGCGCCAGCGAGCCCGACCGCCCCGCCATCGCACGGCATCCGGAGCACGTTTTTCTGCCGCCAACCTTTCCGGCATCCTGAAACTGCAGCACTGTACTGCATGCCAGCATATCCAATACCCCCCGGCCGAACTTTGCGGCGTCTGTCTCGCGGACGCCCTGGTCTATCGCGATACGGACAACGGCGGCACCTTGCTGGCGCAGTCAGACCTGCACCACAGTCTTTGGGAATACTTCAAACGCCGGCTTGGAGACGGACCCTGGTCAGTGGGAACGGTACAACTGGATGGCGGTCCAACGATGATCGTACATCTCGGGCCAGGGGAGATGGCTCCCGGAGATCGTGTGCAGGTATTCTCCCATTCTGATGCCTCACAGTCTGCGGTGCTGATTGCAGTCCCTGATTCCGTTGATTTACGGACCCGCGAAGCACGCCGGGCTATCGTTTTGGCTATGGGCCTCAACGCCCCTGCGATTCGTCCCACCGGGGCGTGAGTCCAAAAGAAGGAGAATCACTGACCATGGCCCACGACACCATTATTGTAACGGGAGGCAGTACCGGGATCGGCGCAGCCATCTGTGCGCACCTGATCGAACAGGGGCTAAACGTTGTTAATCTGTCCCGCCGACCGCTGGCGCTGGGCAGCCACCAACTGGTCAATGTAGAACTGGATTTAAGCGATCGGGCCGCCGTGCAGGAAGCCGCGTCAGAGGTAAGCCAAAATCACACCATCACCGGACTCGTCCACAATGCGGGGCTTATTCGCCCCGATCTCCTCGAGTCGGTGTCCCTCTCCGACTTCGACTACCTTAGCGAGGTTCATATTGCCGCCGCCATTACGCTGGCACAGGCGGTTCTACCGGGCATGAAAGCGCGCCAGTTCGGGCGAATTGTCCTCATCACCTCCCGAGCGGCTCTTGGACTGGAGACACGTACGAGTTATTCCGCAACCAAATCAGGGATGATGGGCATGGCGCGCACCTGGGCTCTGGAGCTGGGTCCCCATGGTATTACCGTCAATACAGTTGCCCCCGGCCCTATTCAGGATACCGAGATGTTTGAAGCGGTCGTGCCACCGGACAGCGAAAAACTGGCCACCCTGGCAGCCGGTATTCCTGTGCAGCGCCTGGGTCGATCCCAGGACGTGGCCCATGCTGTTGGCTTTCTGGCGGACGAGGCATCGGGTTTCATCACCGGCCAGACGTTAATGGTATGCGGTGGCGCAAGCCTGGGTTCCCTGTCGCTTTAACTGGAGCGGATGATGCAATCAATTCCCGATCGCAACTTTGATTCACTGGTCACGCCGACGCGCCTGCATCGCAGCTTGTACACCGATCCAGATATTTTCGAACTGGAGATGGAACGCATTTGGGGCGAGGCCTGGATCTATATTGGTCACGAATCGCAAATTCCCGAGCCGGGTGATTACTTCACAACGAATATCAATCACAAGATGCCGGTGGTGATGATTCGGGCGAAGGATCACACGATCCATGTACTCCACAATCGCTGTGGTCACAAAGGCGCCAAGGTTGTGGAAAGCCGCTCAGGCCATGTCAGGGGCGCACTGCGATGCGCCTACCACGGCTGGACCTATCGGTTTGATGGTTCCCTGCAAAAAGTTCCGAATGAAAAAGGCTATGAGGGCACGGGCATCGATCTATCAGACCCGTGTTACAGCATGCAGCCCCTCGCGCAGACATCGAGTTACCGCGGCTTTGTCTTCGCCACGTTGTCCCAATCTGCACCCGATTTGGAGACCTGGATGGGCGGGGCAAAAGCCTGCTTTGATAATCTGTGTGATCGTGCGCCTGAGGGGGAGGTCGAAGTTGCCGGAGGCGTACTGCGCTACGAGCATGCCTGCAACTGGAAATTTATTCTGGAAAACCTGAACGACACGATGCACCCCATGGTCGTGCACGAATCCATAGTCAAAGCAGCAGAATCCTACATCGCGACATTGCCCCCGGAGGCCGCGGAGCAACGACGCGAAGCGGAGATTATCCCGCCGTTTGGTGCGAGCTATGAGAAATTTGAAGACAGTGGCATCACAGGGTTCCCCTTTGGCCACCACTATGATGGCGGAAAAACCAGCATTCACTCCGGATACGCCGTCGATCCCGATTACTACAACGCCATGGTAGCGGCGTATGGTAAGGAAAGAAGCGAGGATATCCTCGCATTCAATACCCACAACGTACTTTTCTATCCCTCACTTACGATTAAGTGCGCCGTACAAAACATTCGAGTCGTTCGGCCCATCAGTGTCGATAAGTTTGTTGTGGAAAGCTGGTCGTTCCGACTCAAGGGAGCGCCAGAGTCCATGTTGCAGCGCACCCTGCTCTACAGCCGCCTGATCAATTCGGCTATGGGTATGGTCGGCCCCGATGACCTCGAGGTGTACCGTCGAGCTCAGGAAGGGTTGGCCTCCAGCGCAAGCGAATGGGTAGAATTCCATCGGCAATATGGAAAAGACCTGACGCAGACGGATCGGATCGTGGGCGGCGGCACCTCGGACCTCGACATGCGGACCCAGTATCGCGCCTGGAAAGCCTACATGGAGAAATCGCCACAGGGACACACCCGCCATGCATGACCCAAGGCGCATTGAAGCGTTTCTCTATGATGAGGCGGCATTTCTTGACCGCCCCGACCTGGACAGTTGGATAGCGCTCTACACCGATGACGCCTATTACTGGGTGCCGGCTGCGGAGGACCAGGCCGATCCAATCAACCATGTGTCCCATGTCTACGATGACCGGGTCATGATGGAAATACGTCGCCGGAATTTTATCC
>JAKMEU010000200.1 GCA_022425845.1 Luminiphilus sp.
TGTCACCACAGCCCACCAACAGTGTGAGCCCCAGGGTTGTGATCACTAATTTGGCTGAATTTGGCACGGCTTACCTCTTTTTATATGTCTTTTGATGTCTCAACAGATTGCGGCTCCACCCGGGCGGCCCATCATCGAAAACGTGCTGCCACACACCCTGGTGGCATGCCGCGGGGAGGTACTGCGCGACTGCCACCAGGCGTTTTCAGGCTGACTCTCTGTTCCCTCAGAGATGGAGCATGGACGCCAGTTCCCCCAGAGCCTGACACCCATACTCCAAGATTAGTCGACCGATGGGTCCGGTGCAATGATCACCGTTCAGGGTCATGCGCGCTGCAGGGAGGGCTGTCACAGCGTGTTGGGCCAGCCCCTGTATCGGCCATTGCAGAGCGCGCTGATAGACCGCCGTGACCCGCCACCATCCGATGGGTTAGGGTGTCACGCTCGGCGTTATCGCCACCGTACAAAAGGAACTACGCATGACGGGGTTGGAACTCATCTCCCAGCGGTTTGTTGACCTGGTCTGGGGGACCCCGCTGGTCATGCTGCTGCTGGGGGGAGGCTGCTTCTTCCTGATCCTGTCCCGGGCCCTGCCCTATCGCCACCTCGGACACGCCACGGCTATTTTACTGGGGCGCTATGAAACCCCCGAGCAACCCGGTGAGCTGTCCCACCAGCAGGCCCTGGCCGCCGCACTCTCCAACACCATGGGGCTGGGCAATGTGGCGGGCGTCGCTCTGGCAATTGTTGCCGGCGGACCGGGGGCGGTGTTCTGGATGTGGATGTCGGCCATCATCGGCATCGCCACCAAATTTTTTACCTGCTCCCTGGGCGTTATGTACCGGGGCAGGGACAGCCTGGGCCAGCTCCAGGGCGGTCCCATGTATGTCATCCGGGAAGCCCTGCCCCGAAGCTTCTATCCACTGGCCGTGCTGTTCTCGCTGGCGGGGCTGATCGGCACCCTGCCCATGTTCCAGGCCAACCAGCTCACCGCCCTCATCGGTGACGCGGTGTTTTCGGGGCAGCCCCCGGGCTGGGCGGCCCCCGTGACGGGTCTGCTCCTGGCCATTGTGGTGGGCTCGGTTATTTTTGGTGGACTGCCGCGGGTGGCACGGGTTGCTGTCGCCGCACTGCCCGTCATGGTGCTGCTGTACCTGGCCATGACCCTTTGGGTTGTGCTGACCCACCTGGGGGACGTACCCGATGTGCTGCTGAGTATTGTCCGTGAGGCGTTTCAACCCAGCGCCATCGGTGGCGGCGCCCTGGGTGTCATGTTAATCGGGGTCAGCCGCGGCGCCTTTTCCAACGAGGCTGGAGTGGGAACTGAAGTCATGGCCCACGGTGCCGCTCGCACCGGCGAACCGATCCGCGAAGGCCTGCTGGCCGCCCTGGGTCCCATCATCGACACCCTGGTGGTCTGCACCTGCACCGCCCTCGTGATTTTACTGGCGGGGGACTGGCAAACCCCGGGCAATCTATCGGGCATAACCCTCACCGCCAATGCCTTCCGGGCCGAGATGGGACTGCCGGGATTACTGGCGCTCAGTTTTGTCGCGCTGATACTCAGCACCACCACCATGTTCACGGGGTGGTACTACGGGGCCAAATGCTTTGGCTTTCTGGTGGGTGCCGAGTGGCAGCCCTACTTTCGCTGGTTCTTCATTGCCGCCGTGATATTTGGCGCCTCGGTCAGCATCGATGTGGTGTTCAACCTGATATCGGGGAGCTATGGCCTGATGGCCATTCCCACCATGATCAGCACACTGGTTCTTGCACCCCGGGTTATGACGGCCGCCCGGGACTACTTTGAACGTTTCGACTTTGAACGTTTCGACAACAAGCCGTGAAGCAGACCGCACGGGCCGGGCTGCCGGTCTGCAGCACAGAGCGTGTTACAGGCCGTTGATCACGTCCCGCAGCACCGAGAGAAACTGGGCGCCCACCGCACCATCAATCACCCGATGATCGCAGGACAGTGTGGCGGTCAGCACCGTGGCCACGCCCTGGCCATCGTCCCGCACCACCACCCGGGGTTCGGCTTTACCGAGGGCGAGAATGGCGCCCATGGGCGGATTGATGATGGCCGTGAACTGCGAAATACCGTACATCCCCAGATTGGACACCGTGAAGGAGCCGCCACTGATGTCTTCCTTGGTGAGGCTCCCCGTGCGGGCCTTTTCCGCGAGTGCTGCCGTGGCCTCGGCGATCCCTCCCGGCGACAGGGCCTCGGCACCCTGAATCGTTGCCGGATACAGGCCGTCATCGGTGGCAATGGCGACAGCAATGTGAGCTGACTGAAACTGATGGATATCATCCCCCACCAGGTTCACATTGACCCGGGGCTCCTTCATCAGCGCCTGGGCCACACACCACACCAGCAGGTCGTTGACCGAGACCTTGGTAGCGCCGCTGTCATTGAGGGTTTTGCGGTGCGCCATCAAACCGTCGAGCTCATACTCAGCGGTGAGGTAGAAGTGGGGTATCGCCTGCTTGGCTTCAGTAAGGCGCCGGGCGATGGTCTTTCGCGTGGGTGACAGCGGAATCACCTCAACCCCCGCAAGATCATCACCGCCACCGGCTGCAGCACGCACGTCATCATCCGTAATCCGACCGCGACGGCCGGTACCGGTCACCGTACTCAAGTCGACACCCAACTCATCAGCCAGTTTGCGCACCGATGGAGACGATCGGGTGTAGGCATCGCTGGTCTGCCCGGCAGGCTTCGCGGCTGGCGGGGGTTCAGGTGGCGCTTCCGCTGGCACCTCGGGCGCCTCGCCGCCGGCATAGCCAGCGATGAACCGATCAATCTCGGCGTCGTCCACGTCTGCGGGAGCGATGACACCCAGCAGCGCACCCACCGGGTGTGCATCACCGGGCTCGGCCAGCACCCGGCGCAGGACACCCGCGACGGGAGAGTCCCAGACATTGACGATTTTGTCAGACTCCATTTCAAACACCTCGTCCCCTTTGGCAACCGGGTCGCCCGGGGACTTGTTCCAGGTGGTGATGGTGCCTTCGACCATTTCGATGCCCCACTTGGGGACCGCGATCGGATAGATATCGCTCAAAGCAGGATTCCTCGTTGTGCTGGGTTTAGGCCAGGGTGGCTTTGATAGCCGCCTTGATCTTGTTGCCATCGGGCAGATACGCGGCCTCAAGCTCCGGCGAAAACGGCGTCGGACTGTGGGGCGCACAAACCTGTTTAATCGGACCCTTCAGGCTGGCAAAGGCTTTGTCTGCAGCGAGCCCGGCGATGTCGGCGGTCAGGCCACAGCGCGGCGGCGCCTCATCCACCACCACCAGTCGACCGGTGGCCTCCACCGATTCCAGAATCGCATTCTCATCCAGCGGCGACGTGGTGCGGGGATCAATCAGGTCGCAGCTGATCCCCTCCTCCGCGAGTTCATCAATGGCAGCTGCAGCTTTGGGTACCATTTGCCCGAACGCAACCACCGTTACATCGTCACCCTCGCGGACAAAATTGGCCTCGCCAAAGGGTATGGTGTAGTGCTCGTCTGGCACCTCACAGGCTTCCTGGTAAAGAATCTTGGGCTCAAAGAACAGCACCGGATCATCGTCGGCGATGGCAGACAGCAACAGCCCCTTGGCATCGTAGGCATTGGAGGGCACCACCACCTTGAGGCCGGGGAATGACGTCATGATCTGGTACATCGCCTGGCTGTGTTGACCCGCGGCACTGAACCCGCCCCCGGCAGAGAAGCGAATCACCGCCGGGCAGCGGCTCTTGCCGCCAAACATATAGCGGAACTTCGCCATCTGGTTGACGATCTGGTCCATGCAGACCCCAATAAAATCGGCGAACATAATCTCCGCCACCGGGCGCATACCCACCAGCGCCGCTCCTGCCGCCGCGCCAACAATCGCAGACTCTGAAATCGGGGTGTCAATGCAGCGGTCGGGCCAGCGGTGATAGATGCCCGTGGTCACGCCGAACACGCCGCCCACAGCACCCACATCGCCAGCACTGCCATTGCAGCCCGCCACGTCTTCACCGATCACAAACACCGACTCATCCTGCTCCATGGCCTGGTGCAGGGCTTCATTAATCGCATCGCGCATGGTTTTCTGAGACATAATCCGAACTCCTCAGGCGCCTGCGCCGTAGTTGATGTACACATCCTCGGTGACCTGCCCGGCCGTCGGCCGCGCCGCCGCCTTGGCAGCGGTGACCGCCTGTTCAATTTCGGCCATAACTTCCGCATCGATGGCGTCCAGCGTAGCCGCGTCGAGCTCACCGGTTTCCGCCATGCGCGCGCGAAAGTTCTTCAGGCAGTCGTGGTTTTCCCGCAGGTCATCCAGTTCACCCTCGCCGCGGTAATGCTGTGGGTCACCAACAAAGTGACCGTGATAACGCCCCTGCTCAGCAAAGACGCCCGCCGGCCCATTGCCTGCCCGGGCGTGTTCTATCGCTTTGCCCGCCGCCTCGTAGACGGCAAAAAAGTCGGCGCCATCGGCGACAAACACGGGAAAGCCAAAGGCCTCCGTACGCGCCTTCAAATCATCGCAACCCACGGCGTAACTGATATTGGTGTGCTCCGAGTAGTAATTGTTCTCGATGACAAACACCGCCGGTACCTGCAGCACGACCGCCATGTTCATGGCCTCAAAACAGGTACCCTGGTTGACCGATCCGTCCCCGGAAAACGATACCGCCACCTTGCCGTTCTTGCGGATTTTCGCCGCGAGGGCCGAGCCCACCGAAATCGGCGGTCCCCCCGCGACAATGCCATTGGCCCCGAGGATGCCCCTGTCGATATCGGCGACGTGCATGGAGCCGCCCTTGCCTTTGCACAACCCCTCGGACGACCCGAACAGCTCCTTCATCATGCCGTCGACTTCAGCACCTTTGGCAATGCAATGGCCATGTCCGCGGTGGGTCGAGATAATGGTGTCATCCGCATCGAGGTGGGCGCAGACGCCCACGGCATTGGCCTCCTGACCCGTGTACAGATGCGTAAAGCCGGGAATCTGGCCATTCATAATCTCGGCGTTGACCCGCTCCTCAAACTCGCGAATGGTCTTCATCGAGCGATAAGCGTTGCTCAGGGTTTCTGTAGGAATGGACACGCGCGCCCTCCTGTGAACTGTATTGAATTTATTGTCACGTACCCGGCTTTGAACCCTGGCGGTTCGGTACGTCGTGATCACACCGCGACAGCGACAAACCGGGCTCAGCCGGGGGTCACGCTACCCCCTTCCCAAAAAACCGTCAACAGTGAATGTTTTAGTGCAGGCCCAGCCGGTTACCAGATTTTGCCGCCAATCCAAGTCCCGGCGGCGGGTGTGAAGAAAGAAATCACCACCTCACCGTAGACCCCGGCCTTGAAGTAGGGGTCATTCTCCAGCAACTGCCGGGCCTCCTCGCGATCATCAGTGTGATAAATGAAACAGCTGGCTTCTGTCGTGGCACCCGGTGTGGGGGTCACCGGACCCGCAACCGCCAACCGATCGAGAATGGTCTCAATGTAGGCGAGGTGATCGGCCAGCGCTGTCTGTCGTTCGTCTCCCAGGTCATGGCGGTCTGTGCAGTAGGCAATATGGGGCATGGTTTCACTCCTTTTGAAAAACGGAATAGCACGTAGCGGGGCGCAGTGCAGACGCCTTGGGCCCTGGTAACGCTGCGATCGAAGGACAGTGGGCGGGCCACAGCGGCCCGAAACCGAGTAGCACCATCGGCCTCAGGGCCCTTCATCCAGCATCTCGAAAAATTCCAGCCAACTGCCACTGGGGCTGCGCAGGGCAAGGGCGCGCACCCGGCCGTAGGGGGGCATGTGCACGGCAGTGATGGGGGCCGTCAGCGCCACCCCTGCCCGACCCAGGTGCGCAGCCAGTGCGTCCAGCCCCTGCACTGGAAACCGCAGCATCAGGATACCCAGGTTGGGGGGCACCGCCTGCGCACTGAAGTCGCGTCCCTCCAACCCCTCGAACGCCAGTAGCTCCACCGAGCCCTCATTGGTGCCCTGTGGATGCAGGACACGCACATCGCGCACCACCTCACGGGCCAGATTCAGGGGCAACCCCAGCACGTTATGGCCCGACCCGGTACTGGCTCCCCGATGATTGAGGTATTCCTCAAAACCCAGGACCTGGGTGTAAAAATGAACCGACGCGGGCAGGTCGGCCACCACCTCGGTGGCGTTGAAGCTGCGGCTGAATTCACGCAGGTTCGGCCAGCCCGCCAGCGGCGGCTGATGACGCTGGATGAGCGCAAAGGCGAGGCCGTCGGGGCCGCGGGTGATCCATTCGGTCACCTCAAAGGGACCGAACTCAAACGTGACCGGATCGCTGTTGGCCTGCCATCCCCGCCGCAGGAGTTGGGCTCTCTTCTGCTCGAGGTCACGCACCCGCAGGTTGATATCGAACCACCCTCCCGTATCCCAACTCTGGCTGCCCGGCCTAATCTGGCGATCGCTGCCGGCGACCGCCACCAACCGGACCATGCCCGTGTCTGTGCCGGGATTGGCCATTAGCCGCTCCTCCGCCGATCTATCGGGTATGCCCCACAGGGCGAGTTGCGCTGGATCGGTGCTGCCACCGGCACGCGACTCCCAGCCGCCGACGGTTTGGAAAAGGGCTTCATGCGAGTCGAGGTCACTGACACTCACCACCACCTCTCGCCAGCCACCAATGCGGAAGCCGGCGTCATCAGTCAGCGCCGAAGAAGGCGCCAACAGCACCCCGGCGACAACCCCCGCCAGGACCGACAGGACCTTCACGGCAGTGCCTCAAACAGCTCAACGGGAAAGCCGTTGGGCGCCAGCAACGTCGCGACCCGGGCCCGACCCAGCACTGGGGTTTCGAGTTCCTGGGGCGGCGCGATGGGTGCCAACCCGCGTTCAGCCGCCCGGGCGAGAACCGCCGTCAGGTCGCGCACGGGAAACGACCAAAGACCGATGCCCCGATGGGGCACCCGGGGGGCGACACCGGGATCAATCGGCGCACGGTTCTGGTAATCCACCAGCAACAAATGGCCGGTGGTCGCACCCCGGGCGTAGAGAATCGAAAAACGAAAGACCGTGCCGTCGGGCACGTTGAGGGCACCCTCGGTACCGGCACTTTCCCAGATACGATCCGAGCGCAGTTCGTATCCCAACAGGTCCACCAGAAAGCTGATCATGGCATCGGAATCAGCGACCACCTGCGCCGAATACGCAGGCCCGCCCAATCCCGTGTCAGGATGGATATACCCCAGCTGCGCCATCTGGCCACCGCGGAAAATCCCCACAGCATGGGCATAGTCCGGCGCGTTGAAAATGGTCTCATGGATGGGATAAAAACTGCCGTCTCGCCGGGGCACCTCGTAATTCTCGATGTCGTTAAGCGCTTCGAAGCCGAGGCTGCGGACGTGCGCATCCAGCGCCTCCTGATCACCGTTGGGAAAGCCGATGGAAAACGGTCCCAACTCCAGGGCACTCCAGCTGTTATGAATCGACGGCGTTTCCCGGTCGAGGACCAGAAGTCGGATGGCCGCGGTGGCCGGCACCTGGTCACGGTGCAACCGATACAGCTGCCAGTCCACGGGCGAGGTAATACCCCATATACGCCGCTGGGCTGCCTTCAATTCGTCGGAGATGGGGATCGGACCCTCCACCGCCAATCCCAGACCATCCCGGTAAAAGCGCAGGCTGTCGGCAAGGGAGGTGGTTGCTATGGTCACCGTATGCAGCGGCCCCGCCATGGCATCTTCAACGCGGCTCTGGGGCGCCAGGGCATCGTTCGACAGCTGATCGGCACTGGCCCAGCCCGCACCCGCCACAAGACCCAAAACCAATAGCCACGTGGGTGTTAAACCAGCTGCCCTCATCTAGCCCCTCGGATGTCCGTTGCAATCACCACACCAGCGGTCTTATGGTGATGACCATACCACGCTCAGGAGACGCACCCATGCGCCTGATCAGTTGCCTGATGACCGCCCTCCTCACCGCGGCCGCTGCCATCACCATCGCGGACGACAGCCTGCCGGATACGGGTATCAGCGGCGTGTACGAGGTGATGGTGGGCGTTGATGATGCCGACGCGGCCATCGACTACTTCGGTGCCTTTGGATTCAGGGTCGTAGCGGAGGCTGCGCTGGCACGCGACGCGGCACAGGAAGTTTATGGTGTCGACTCGGCCCTCACCGCCTACCGGCTCCAGAATGGCGACGTCGATGCCCATGGCTTGCTGCGTCTCCTCGCCTGGGAATTCCCCCTGGGCCCCGGCGTGGGCTTTGCACCCCCCGAGACCGTGGGAACCCGGATGGCGGTGATGCGTACCGAGGACATTTTTCGCATTACCGATGTGTTCACCGACCTGCGCGACCGTGCCGAGCAGCCCTGGCTGATCGCAGGGCCGGTTTATGACGACCTCTACGACGCCACCGAGGGCCAACCTTCCATCAGCAATCGCCGGGTGGGGGTGCGGGAGATGGGCATTTACGGAATCCCCTTCAACCACGTTTTCTTCCAGCGCTACGGTTACACAATACCGGGCTATGGCACCGTGGCCCCTGACACGCCCCTGCGAACCAGCGAATTTACCCATCATGACTTCTTCGTCGCCGGTGATCTGGCTGAGGTCACGGCCTATTACGCCGATGTGCTGGGCTTCAAACCTGAGAACGAGCCGGTTATCGACGGCGCCTGGCAGGCGGGACCGGCGACCGTGTTTCAGATGGAACCCGGTCGCTCCCACTGGTATCGGGGCTTTGTCTCACCCAACAACATCTGCGGAAAGCTGAAGTTTTTCTCGGTTGAGGGGCTGCACACGGTAGACGATCGATCCGACCGGCAGCGCCCCGGCGAACTGGGCATCACACTGCACTCACTCTGGACGCCAGAGCTGCAGGCCCTGCATGAGCGGGCCGAGAAAGCAGGCCTGACAGTGTCCCCCCTGCAGGCCAATGAGTTTGGTGAACAGAGCTTTCTACTGCAGGGTCCCGATGGGGCCACGTGGCAGATCATTGAGCGCGCAGCCGCCACCCAGGCACCCGTCACCGACTTCAACCTGATCCCGGTCGATCATTAAAGGGGACCCAACCCGGCCTGCGAGCCACGCCGGGGATAAGACCGGCCGCGCCTGCACTGACAACCACCGAACCCCCGCACCCCGCCACAGAGAGACCTTCTTAATGGCCGCTCAGTGAT
>JAKMEU010000202.1 GCA_022425845.1 Luminiphilus sp.
CTCTTGAAAAACGCAGTTTCCACTGACCTTCGCGCCACCGCCGCAGTCGTGCTGGCATGGCTATTGATCAGCTCGGGCAGTGCCCTGGCTCAGTCGCCTGAGACCCGGGATACTTTGCACGTTACCGGGACCGGTATCGTTGATCTGGTGCCCGACCAGGCGGCGATCAGAATGGGCATCAATGCCCGGGGCTACGACATCCCCTCACTTCAACGCGAAACCGATCAAAAAATTGCAGAAATCCTCGATGGATTTCGAGGTCTGGACATTGAGGACCGTGACTTGAAGGCCACTGATATACGCATCTCTCCGCGTTATCGCTACGACAAAGCCGCCCAGCAATCCGTCGCCGACGGTTTCGAAGTCTCCCGGGAACTGAGCGTTACCCTGCGCGACCTGTCACTGCTTGGAAATCTAATGACCTCAGCGACCGAGGCAGGGGTCAACAATATTAGCCCACCGCAACTCTCAAGCTCTGTGTACGAAGAAAAGTACAGGGAGGCGTTAGTGCAAGCGGTCACCCAGGCCAGGGAGCGCGCTACAGTTTTGACCGATGCGGCCAACGTCAACCTTGGGCCGGTGCTCACGCTGAGCGTGCAGGGCGGCCACCCTCGCCCCGAGCCCATGGCAATGCGGGCGATGGCTGCCGATGAGGCGTCAGGAGCCTATCAAGCCGGTGAAATTGGGATAACCGCAACCGTTCATGTCACCTTCGCGATTCTTCAATAAGGTAAAAAGGTGCACCATGAGCACTTGGAAACCGATGGTTTGATCCCTATTATTTGTAGAGGAAGCAAATTTTCATTCCCGAGGGGAGCTTGAAATGAACGAGAAGCAGGTTTACTCAGAGCAAACGGACGTCCTAGGCGCCGGCAGTGCGGTCAGCACCAACAAAGTACTCAAGAATACCTACATGCTTTTGGGCATGACGCTGGCGTTCAGTGCTGCGACTGCAGGCATCGCCATGGCAGTGGGATTGCCACCCATGGCGGGCCTGATGCTCATGCTGGTGGGCTTCGGCCTGTTGTTTGTTGTTAACCGTATGGCTGACAGCGCCAAGGGATTGCCCGCCATTTTTGCATTTACGGGCATCATGGGTGCCGCCTTGGGACCCACCCTCAATTACTACGTGGCCCTACCGGGCGGCCCGAGCATGATAATGCAGGCTCTGGGAGGAACCGCTCTGGTGTTTTTCAGCCTGTCAGCCTATGCGCTCACCAGCCGCAAGGATTTCTCCTACATGGGAGGGTTCCTCATGACCGGACTGATCGTTGCGATCGTAGCCAGCATTGCCAACATCTTTATGGGTATTCCCGCGCTGTCATTGACGATTTCCGCAGCCATCATCATGATCATGTCGGGCCTCATCCTGTTCGACACCAGCCGGATCATAAATGGCGGAGAGACAAATTACATCCGCGCCACCGTGTCGCTGTATTTGAACATCTACAACCTGTTCATCAATATACTCCACCTGCTGGGCGCATTTGGCGGTGACGACTAACCACCAATCTTCCCTGAAAACCCCGGCCTTGCCGGGGTTTTTTTGTTGCGGATTCCCTAAGGATCAGGAAGTGCCACCCAACTGGGGAAGCCTTGCATGAAATTCACGCTGGTCGTGATGAGGGGACCCGGGAATGGCCGCTGCCAGGAGCGCGCGCAGCGGTTTGCACAGGCGGTGGTGACACAGGGGTGTCAGCTTGAGCGTGTGTTTTTTTACGGCGACGGGACCCGAGCCGCGGCGCCTGACAATGCCGAGACTGCAGAATCCTGGGCAGCCATAGCGACCGAACAGGACACCGACCTCGTGCTCTGCAGCGCCTCAGCTGAATATCATGGGGCACTATCGCCTCCTGCACCCTTCGTGCTGATGGGGCTGGGCGCCTTGATGGAAGCCGGTTTCGACAGCGAGAGGATTATCAGTTTTGACTGAAGCGCGCCTCTGGCTCATCAGAATTCAAAGCGCACCCCACGAAGGTCAGCGAGCCACCCTAGGTGTCGATGCAGCGCTGGCCTGCGGCGCGTTCGGGCAATCGGCTGCCCTCCTTCTGGAGGGTGGAGGGCGACAGCTATTGCAGGAGGCCGCACAACCCGATGCCGCCGATCGTAATCTCTATAAGTTGGTGGCATCGCTGCCCCTCTACGACATCGATACCGTCTACATAAGCGATGCCGGCGGAGAGGACAGCCCCGTGGATCAGCCAACAGATCTTCGCGTCGTTTTCGTCAACAGTTCCGAGGTTGCGGAACTGGTTTCAACAAGCCGCCACGTACTGAGTTTCTGATGGCCCTGCATCTGCTCTACAACCCGTCCCGCCTCGGGCAACTGAAACAAGTGGTCCGCGCTGAAGAGGCCATCATTATCGTCGATGAGGCGCTCGAGGCCTGGAGCATGATAAGCGGCGCCAGCGCCGATCCGTTGCCCTGCGCCGTGCACGCTATGGCGAATGAACGCGTCGCAGCCTACCCTTCCGGACCGCTACCAAATGTCAGCGATATCCAATACGAAGACTGGGTAAACCTG